>JAFGTL010000378.1 GCA_016934125.1 Candidatus Hydrogenedentota bacterium | reverse complement strand
CAAGGTGGACAAGATGGGGCTCTACCTAGCCACATACTTCGAGGGCGGCAAGAAGGCCGGCGATCCCGAAGTCGTGCTCAAGCCGCTCACGGAGCGGGGTGCCCGGGACTCGAAGCAATGGGTGCTGGAGACGGCCGGGGCGCGCCGGGCCGACAAGGATCCCGTGGATGAGCGGATCCTGCAGACGGTGCGGACGGATGGCGGGCACATCATCGACAGCCCGAAAGACGTCGGCGGCTTCCCGGACATCGAGCCCGCGACGCGCGCGCTGGACGTGCCGGCCGAGCCGGGCGGCGATGTCGACGGGGACGGATACACGGATCTCGAGGAATGGCTGCACGCCATGGCCGCGGCGGTGGAAGGCGCCGAGTAACCCGGCCGGAGACGCCGCGCCTGTGGTAAACTCGAAGCAGGCAACAGCACGGGAGTCGCAAGCCATGAGAACGTTCACCTACTGCGTACTGGTGGCCGCGGTGGCCCCTATTCTCGGATGCGTGACGACGGAGGGCCAGCAGTTCAACCTGCTGACCACCGAAGAGGAGGCCGCCCTCGGCGAGAAGGTAGCGGCCCAGATCGAGCAGGACGAGAAGGTGCTGGACGATCCCCAGCTTCAGGCCTATCTGCGCGGGATCGGCGAGCGGTTGGCGTTGAATGCGCCGCGCAAGGACGTCGAATACCGCTTCACCGTCATCGACAACCCCGAAACCGTCAACGCCTTCGCCCTGCCGGGAGGGCGCATGTACGTGTACACCGGGCTGATCAAACTGTGCGAAAATGAAGCGGAACTCGCGGCCGTCATGGCCCACGAATGCGGCCATGTGGCGGCCTATCATCACGGCGAGATGCTGACGCGGCAGTACGGCATCGAGTTGATCATCGGCCTGCTCCTCGGCGAGGAGCCGGGCCAGTTGGCCCAAGTCACGGCGGGCCTGATCGGGACGGGCGTGTCCATGCGCTTCAGCCGGCAGAACGAGCGGGAAGCCGATCAACTCGGCATGAACATCATGTACTTGGCCGGTTACAACCCGGAGGCCATGGTGGCGTTCATGAACAGGCTGCTGGCCGAGGAGCAGGCGCAGGGCGGTGTACAGCACCTCCCCATCTTCTCGTCCCATCCCGCCACCGAGGTGCGGCTCCAGTACCTTAGCGAGATGGCGCAGCAATTCCCCGCCGAGGTGCGCGGGCAGAACCGGCTGTACAAGGAACGCTACCAGGCGCAGGCGCTGAGCCGGATCGAGTGAAAGGCCGGCATCAGGCCGGCGTGATCGAGCCCAGCACGACGGGCCGCCGCGCGCCGGTGGCCCGGGGCACGTTGCCCGGGTTGCCGCACAGCGTCTCGCTTCCCAGAATGGCGAAGGCCATGGCCTCGCGCGCGTCCGCGGGGATGCCGTAGTCGTCCGTGGTGCGGATGGCCACGCCGGGCAGATCGCGCGCAATCAGGCCCATCAGCGTTGGGTTGCGCACGCCGCCCCCGCCGACAATGATCTCGCCGGCCGCGCCCCGGGCCGCCACGAACCGGCGGTAGGCGTCTGCAATGCTCCGCGCCACCGCCGCCGTCACCGTCGCGACGAAATCCTCGAAGGAATGCCCCGTGTAGGCGGCCAGGGGCCCCCGCAGGTAGAGTTCCGGGCCGAATTCCTCGCGGCCGGTGCTCTTCGGGGGTTCGCGCTCGAAGTAGGGGTGATCGAGGAGGGCGGCGAGCAGCGGCTCGATGACGCGTCCCGCGGCTGCGGCCGCGCCGTCCACATCCATGGCCCTGGCCCCATCCGACAGCAGGAGGACGGCTCCGTCGATGGCCATGTTGCCCGGCCCCGAGTCGAAGGCAACCACCTCTTCGAGCCGCGGTGCAACCACGGTGAAATTGGCGATCCCGCCGATGTTGAGCGTCACGACGGATTCATTCTCCTTCCGGAACAGGAGCCAGTCGGCATAGGGCACGAGCGGTGCACCCTGGCCGCCGGCTGCCATGTCGCGCTGGCGGAAATCGGACACGACAGGCAGGCCGGTGCGCTCGGCGATGACAGCCGCCTCGCCGATCTGGAACGTCCCGGAAGCGCCCGGCCCGGCGCCCGGGGGATAGTGGGCGATGGTGTGGCCGTGGGACGCGGCGAAGTCCACCGTGATGCCCTGGGCGCGGGCCGCGTCGAGGGCGGCCAGGGCCGCTTCCGCGAAGCGCTCGCCCAGTTCCACGTTGAGCACGGTGATATCCCGCGGCGTCTTATCCGGCGCGAGGAGGCGTTCCCGCAGGGCGGGCGGGTAGGGGAGGGTGGCGAAGTGGACGAGTCCGGCGCGCAGCAGAGGCCCGGCGCCGCGGATCCACACCAGGGCCGCGTCCACGCCGTCACACGACGTGCCCGACATGAGCCCGATGCCGTGGCGTTCGGGCTTGGCGGCGATAGCGTCCAACGCGTTCATACAGAATCCCGTCCAGTTACGGCCCCTTGGGCGTAGTATACTGGCAAGAGGTGCGGGAAGACAGTGTGCCGGCGAGGCCCGGGGAACGCGAGACTTCGCGGGGAGGGAGAGCCTATGTCAGAGGATGTTGTGGCACGGTTTCAGCAGGCTGCCGAGGCGGTGAAGGGGCTGTCCGAGAGCCCGGACAACGAAGTGCTTCTGAAGCTGTATGCGCTGTACAAGCAGGCCACCAAAGGCGATTGCGAGGGCAAACGGCCCGGGATGATCGATTTTGTCGGGCGCGCCAAGTTCGACGCCTGGGCCGCGTTGGCGGGCATGGCGCAGGAAGCCGCCATGGAAGAGTACGCCGCACTGGTGAACGCGCTGCTGGAGGCCGACTCGGCGTAGCGGGCCCGGGCCGCGTGGGGCGAAAGACATGGGAAACGGCCGCGCGCCGGAGGGCGTCCATCGCGCGATGCCGCGCGGTGAAGGGGCGCCCTCCGGCGCCGGCCGCAATAGCATAGAACGGCTTACAGCCGCACGATCTCGCCGCTCAGCGCGGCCTGGGTGGCCGCGAGGGACACGCGCAGGCTCTTGGCGGCGTCCGCGTAGCTGCTGCGCACCTTGCTCCAGTCGCCTGTCTTGACGGCGTTGATGAAGGTGGCATCGATCTTCGGCGACGTGTCGGCCTGAATCATTTCGCTCTTCAGTTCGCCGTCCACCTTCTTGAGGATCTCCATCTTGCCGAAGTCGATCTTGAGGCGGAAATCCATGGCGAAGATGTCGAGGATCACGTCCCACATGTAGGGAACCTGGCACGAACAGGTGAAGGTGGCGGGCACGCCGGACTCGAATCCCATGAGGAGGGTGGTCGCGTCCCAGATGTTGTAGTCGTGCAGTTGCAGGCCGGCGGCCTCGCTCGATACGGAGCCCTTGCCGAGGGCCGTCGCGTCGAGCGTGTCCGCACTGACGGTAGCGCCCTGCCGCTTGGCGGCGGCCACCCACTCGATGTCGCCGAGGATGTAGCGCATGAGATCGATGAGGTGGGTGGCCTGCTCGGTGATCTGGCCGCCGGAGAGCGCCATGCGCGTATACCACCCGCCGATGGCGCCGCACACGTAGTGGGCGTTGACGCTGTTGACGAACGTGCCGGCCAGCATCTCCTTCGCCTTGTCCATCACGTCCATGTAGCGGATCTGATAGCCGACGCAGGTGCCGATGCCGCGTTTCTCGACGCGCTCGAGGATGTCGTCGAGGAGGGCGTTCGTCAGGGCGAGCGGCTTCTCGACGAAGAACGGCAGGCCCTTGTGGATCACGTCGATCTCGGGCTCGCCGTGCTGATGCGGCGGGATCGAGATGTAACAGCAATCCAAGTCCTGTTCGGCGAGCATGGTTTTGTGGCTGGCGTACGCCGTAGCGCCATGTTTCTCGGCCGAGGCTTTCGCCTTGTCGAGGGCGAGGTCGGCGATGGCGACGATTTGCGCGTCCGGGACGTCCTTGAGCATATCCATGTGCCAGTTGGCGTTCCCGCCCGCACCGATAAACCCGATTTTGACTGCCATGATGGTTCCCTTTCCAGTATGTGAATCGTGTGTCGCACCCAGAATGCCGCCTATCATACTAAACGGGGTGTCGCGGCCGTCAAGCCCGCGTTCCCGCGCCCCTACGGCCGACAGCAACACGTTCTCACAGGGGCGCTCGTCCCCTTACTGCGCGGGTTGGGCCGGGCTCTCTGCCGCCGCGTCGACGCTGGCGGCGTCGGGCGCCGGCTCGGGCGCAGGGCCGGCGTCGCCGAGCAGGCCCTTAAGGATGTAGTGCGGAACCTCCACCTCATAGTTGAGGGTGCGGGCGAGTTCGAAGTATCGGGCCTGATCGGCCGGGAACCGGGTTCCGAGGGCCGCGAGGGCGACGCGCTTGTCGTCCGGGATCATCTCGAGGCCGAGGAGGCGATCCACGCCGGCCTCGCGCTCGCCCGCCAGGCAACCGGCGAGGAACCGCTCCTCCCGCTCGCCCGCGCGCAGCAAGTCCACCGCCGCGTTGAGGTGCGAGCCGGACAGCCCGGCCTCGCCCGCCTGGGCTGCGGCCACGTACAGCAGCAGGTGTTGCTTCGTCTCCGTCTCTTCGGCCGCGTTCAGGGCCTCGTCCGCGGCCGCGAGATCGCCGGCCGCCATGGCGGAGCAGAACTTCGTGTCTGGAGCGTCCGAGAGGGCGCCGATGATCGCGTGGTATCGCTCGAGATCTCCGCGGGCATAGGCGCACCGGGCCTCACCCAGCTTCTCAAGGCCGTCCATGGCGCCTTCGGGCCATTCGCCGCTCGCGCGCTCGCGCTCGAGGAACCGGCCGAAGGCGGCCCGCGCCTCCTCCTCCGGCAGCCCCTTGTGGATGAGCAAACTGGCCTCGACACAGGCCCCGGCCGCCTCGACGGGGACACCGTCCTTGTCGCGCTCGATACCGGCCAGAAGCTCATCGAACCGGCCCAAGGCCATCAGGGCTTGATCCCTGGCATACAGGAACAGCTCCTGCCCCGGATCGAGTTCGCATGCCTTCACGGCATAGTCGTACGCCTCGGCGAAGCGGCCGAAGATGAGTTCGTGATACGCCAGCCCGTAGAACGCGTACGCAAAGGGCTCCGGCCCGGCTGCGGCCTGCCGGAGCAGTTGCTTGGCCGCGGCGGTGTCCTCGGTGACGCGCGCCAGGAGGTACTGCAGCGCGGGATCGCCCGGGGCCGCGTCCAGGTAACCGCGGTACTCGGCCTCGAGATCGTGATCGGGCTGGAGCTTGTCCATCAGGCTCTGGTGGATGCGGTGGACATCGACAAACACGGGACGCGCGGCCACTTCCGGGCCGATCTCGGCCAGGAATGCCTCGGGCTCCATCATCTGCAACAACATGGAGAGGCACTGCAGATCCTCGGGATCGTAGTGGAACCGGCGCGTCAGGTTGAGAAGGGCTGCGTCGGGCGACAGGTTCGTGGCCAGGCCCGCGAAGATCTCCGCCGGGCCCAGTTCCGAGAGAAGCACGAGCCGGCGCCGTTTGGCCTTCGACTCGACTATCTCGAGCTCTGCCGGGAACTCCTGGAATGGGAAATGAATGCCCGTGAAGGTATACACCACCTCATTCGCAAACGTCTCGAAGGGGATCTCGTCGACCTCTTCGTCCGCCGCCACGGTGTAGTGGATGGTTTCCTTGCAGACGATGGCAACCTGATCCGGATTCAGGACGACAATCGGCTCCCGCAAGGGGCGCAGCAGGAATCCGGTGTCCACCTCGAATGTGAACTCGTCGATGCCGAGTTCGGGAACGGCGAGGGTGTGGGGGCCCTCGGCGAGCCGGATCGGTATGTGCCGGTTGGGCGGCACGCGCTGGGGCTCACCGTCGATGACGGCCTGGTACTGCCGGTTCAGGCCGTTGACGGCGTAGGCCTCGATATTCTGGCCTCTGGAGTAACACAGCCACAGGTAGCCGAGCAGAAGCGCCACGACGAGCGCCGGCCCCAGGACAACCGCCCACTTGGACGACCGATCCTTGGCGGTTCGAGCGGGGGCTCCCATGACTTGCGGTTTGACGGCCTTCCCACTCATACGGTGCTTCTCGGCGAGCTTGCGGAGCCGGTTCCAGGCCTTGTCGGCGGCGACCTCCGGATAGGTTTGTTGCGCCTGATGGATGATCTCCAGGGCATCGTCGTGCCGGCCTTGGGCCTCGAGGGCCTCGACGAGCAAATAGAGGTAGCCGCTGGCCTCGGGCACCCGCTCGCGAACCGCGTCCATGAGCAGCGCCCTGGCGTCATCGGGGCGGCCCTGCCGGAGGAGGATGCGCGCCAGGGGGCCGCGATGCTCGAAGGCCCCGTCCAGGTTGAGAATCGCCCGGCCGATTTCCTCGGCCTCATCGAGTTGGTGGAAGAAACCGTGGCCGTCGCGCAGGGCGGCTGCCACGGACACGTCCGCAGGATGCTGGGCCCGGAACTGGGGCGCCAGCTCCGCGAATGTCGCACCGTCCTGGAAGAATCGGAGCCCGTTAATGGCCTCGATAGCGCCCTCGGGAGGGGCGGCCGTTTCGAGGGCTTGATACGCGTTGGCGCGCGCTTCGGCAGCCCCCTCCTGCCATTTGTCGAGCTTGACGCTGCGAAACCGCTGGCAGGCCGGGCACTCGAACAGCACGCGGCGCCGGCCGAGCGGAATGATGGGCAGGAAGAGCGCCACGATGTACAGGCGCGTATCATAGGACTTCAAATCTGTGATGCCGTGGCAGTGTTCACACGCGCCCCGGACGATGTGGGTGTTCTTCTGCCCCCAGAACCAGGTTCCGAATCCATTCACCATCTGCGGCATGAGCAATTCCCCCGTTTTCCAACGCAGTCACCCACCGGCGGAAGATCATATACAGGCGGCCCGGGCGCGTCAACGCGAGCCTGTCCGGCCGCATGTGGCAATCGAGTAGGTGGGAGGGTCGCCCCTCCCACCTCTCACACCACCGGGCATACCTGCTAGGTACCACGGCGGTTCCTTTATGTTCT
>JAFGTL010000377.1 GCA_016934125.1 Candidatus Hydrogenedentota bacterium | reverse complement strand
CGGCGACGGCTGGCGTGAGTTCGATATTCAGCGGGAGTTCTACAAGGAGCAGGCCGAACAGGCGGAGAAGGCGGGGCACGGCATCGAAGATGGGCGGATCAACGGCGTCGCCCTCTCGCTGCGGCCGGGCCCGGCCAATACCTACTGGCTCGATCGGATCGAAGTCTACTTGCCCGGTTAGGAGTTGGCGTGCTTGACAGGCTTCAAGGCATCTCACATAATACGGACTGGTTTCCAGGAGGAGAAGGAGTTGTGTCGCTATGCGTAACATATTGTCGCGCTTGATGTTGGTCGTGTTCGTCCTCGTCCTCGCCGGTGGATGCGGCCAGGAACAGACGATCACCGGCCCCGGGCCCGTAGCGGCCCCGCCCGCCGCCCCGCGGCAGGCGGAGCCTGTCGCGGCGGTAGCACCGCCCAAGGCGCCGGAGGTCCCGAAAGACACGGGCCGTATGGCTCCGGCGGAACAGGCGAAGAAACCGACGCCGCCTGCGACGCGCCCGGCCCCGCCCGAGAAGGGCCTTCATGAGCGGGTCGAGGCGACAATCGCGGCGATGGCCGAGCCGCATTTCGTGAATCCGCACAACCGGGAGGCCGCCGACCTTGGCATGGAAGAGAAGGTGTATCAGAACCTGCGCCATGTGGCGCATCTGGCGGGCTCGGGCGAGATGGAGGAGGCGCTGGCGAGGTTCGAGATCGGCGCGGCCCAGTGGCGTTGGGCGAACGAGGATGGGCGTTCGGCGGTGAAGCTGGTGGGCACCGATCTCGGCAAGCGGCTTCTCGAGGCCGGTGACACCGCCGGCGCGCTCCGGGCGTTTTCTGCGGCCGGCCGTGCCAGCGTCAACATCGTCCAGTATCTGTATGAGTTGTGCGCGCTCCTCGACGACGCGTCGCGGGCCAAGCTGTGGCCGGAACGGCCCTACCTCACCATTGAGGGCTTCGACAGTGCCCTGGCCCAGCCCCTCCAGGAGATGGTGGGAGAGCAGGGCCGTGGTGCGGCGGTTTCCGCCCTGGACGATCAAGTCGCGAAGGATGGCTCGCAGAGCGCGATGGTGCAAGTCGGCAAGGCCACCAAGGAGGGGAGAGAGTGGTATGGCTTCTCGACGCGCCTGGCCTTGAGCGGCTACCCCTTCGCCATCCGTGCGGCCGTGAAGGAGCAGAAGGCTTCCGATGTACAACTCCTCATCGGTTACGCGTTCGAGGCGGCCAAGCAGTCGGCAGCGTCTCAGCATCCCGCCGCGGGCGACGCCGGGGGAGGATGGAAGCGGCTCGAAACGCAAGGCGATCTGTATCAACAGCGCCACGCGCATGCGAAGCAGCAGGGATACGACGTGAAAGACGGGATGATCACGAAGATCGCCCTGTCGCTGCCGCAAGGCGATGCGAATACGTACTGGCTGGATGCCGTGGAAGTGTATCTGCCCTGACAGGGCTCGGGAGTGTTTGCGGATCGGGGGAGGGTCGCCCGAGGCGCATCCCCCGGCGCGTCTATCGCCGGTGACGCTTCCGGGGCGTCGGGGCGAGGGGGATTGAGATGCCTGCTGTGGTCGTGACGGGGTCGGGGGGACTCATTGGCGCCGAGACGGTGCGCCGGTTCGCTCGCGAGGGATTCACGGTTGCCGGCATCGACAACGACATGCGGGCCTACTTCTTCGGCGAGGAGGCCTCGACGCGATGGGCGAGCGATCGGCTGCGGGAGGAGTTCCCCGAGTACCGGCATTACGACGCCGACATCCGCGATCTGGACGCGCTGGAGCGCGCGTTTCTCGACTTCGATGGCGATATCGCCCTCGTCGTGCACACCGCGGCGCAGCCGAGCCACGACTGGGCGGCCAAGGAGCCGATCACCGATTTCACCGTGAATGCGAACGGGACGCTCAACCTGCTCGAACTCACCCGGCGGCACTGCCCGGACGCGCCCTTCATCTTCACGTCCACGAACAAGGTATATGGAGACGCGCCTAATTCGTTGCCCCTCGTCGAACGCGAGGATCGATGGGAGGTGGATCCGGCGCACCCGTATGCCGAGCACGGCATCGACGAGTCGATGTCTATCGATCAGTGCAAGCATTCCGTGTTCGGCGCCTCGAAGGTGGCTGCCGACGTCATGGTGCAGGAGTTCGGCCGGTACTGGGGCATGAAGACGGCCTGTTTCCGCGGCGGCTGCCTTACGGGGCCGGGCCATTCCGGCGCGGAACTGCACGGCTTCCTCGCATACCTCATGAAGTGCGCCGTCACGGGCCGCGAGTACCGCATCTTTGGATACAAGGGAAAGCAGGTGCGTGACAACATCCATTCGGCCGACTTGGTGGAGTGCTTCTACCAGTTTTTCAAGAGCCCGCGCCAGGGCGAGGTCTACAACATGGGGGGGAGCCGGCACAGCAACTGCTCGATGAAAGAGGCCATCCGGCTGTGCGAGGAAATCGCCGGGAAGCGGATGAACACGGCCTACGTCGACGAGAACCGCATCGGCGATCACATCTGGTGGATCAGCGACGTCCGGCGGTTCCGGAGTCACTATCCCGATTGGCGCTATCGTTACAACCTGCGAGGCATCCTCGAGGAAATCTACTATGGGCTTGAAGGACGCACCTGAACTCGAGCCCGTTCAGAGGAACACCCTCCTCTACTCGCTCATCATCCCCGCGTATAACGAGGAGGAGAACATCCTGCCTACGGTGCGCGAGATGGCGGCGGCGTTGCGCGCGGAGGGCATCCCCTTCGAGCTGGTGATCGTCAACGATCATAGCCGGGATCATACCGAGGAGGTCATCCGCGAGGCCTCGACGACCTTCCCCGAGATCAGACTCGTTCGCAACCCGCTCCCGGGCGGATTGGGCCGCGCCGTGCGCTGCGGCCTCAGCCACTTCTCCGGCGAGGCCGTCGCCATCGTCATGGCCGATCTCTCCGACGAACCCCGCGACGTCGTCGCCTACTACCGCAAGCTCGAAGAGGGCTACGACTGCGTGTTCGGGTCGCGGTTCATGAAGGGCAGCACCGTCAAGGACTACCCGCGGGTGAAGCTCTTCGTCAACCGTCTCGTGAACCACATGCTGCGCGTCCTGTTTCTCACCCATCACAACGATCTCACGAACGCCTTCAAGGCTTACCGGCGCCACGTGATCGAGAGCATCAGCCCGCTCCGGGCCGCGCACTTCAACATCACCATCGAAATGTCCCTGTCCGCCCTGATCCGCCGCTATTCGATTGCGGCCATCCCGATCAACTGGTATGGACGCACCTGGGGCTCGTCCAACCTCCGGCTCAAGGACATGGGCCGCCGGTATCTGGCCACGCTCCTGAAGGTCTGGTTTGAATGGATCCTGATCCGGGACGACCTCATGCTCGAGAACCGTCCCCGCGAGTGAATCGCGCTCCGCGTTCTTCAACGATAGAGGACGAAGTGATGGCCCTTGCGAAGCCCCTGCGCGATCGGATTGCCGCCGCGCTTGAAGACGCGGCGCGTGTCCTCGTGCTCGGCATCGAGCCCGACGCGCTTGCCCTTGGGCCCGCGGTCGTCGACGGCGCGGCCGAACTCCAGTCCGTCCGGGCAAAGGCGGAAGCACTCGAGGCCGGTTCCTGGGACGCCGTGGTTGTCGTCGATGTGCTGCATCAACTCGCGGATGGCTCGGAGGTCGCTGCGTTCCTGGCTCGCGTCTCGGCCGCTCTCTCGGTTGGCGGCAGGCTTATCGTCATCGAGCCGAACGCGCGTTACCTGGGCCGCCGGTTCTGGGATTCCCTCGCCTCGGCGACTCCGCTCACGCACCGCAGCGTCGCCCAGGCCGCGCTCGAGGTTGGGCTCGAACCCCGGGAACTGGTTCCGAAGTTTGTCCCCGTGGAGAACACCGGCTGGCTCACCGGGCTGTGCGTCGGCTCGGACTGGGCCCAGGCTTTCTTCGGCCGGCGCCTGTGGCTTTCGGCGATCCGGCCGGCGGGCCCGCCCGCAGTGCGCGCCACTGCCGTGATCCGGCAGGCGGAACTGCCCCTCCGGCATCTCCTGTTCCTTGGACTCATCCTCGTGGCTGGACTGATCGCGCGGCTGTATCACGTCACCGAGCCGCCGAGTGACGCCCATGCGTGGCGTCAGACACAGACGCTCATGGTGGCCAAAGGATTCTTCGAGCACGAGTTCAACCTGTTCCATCCGCGCGTGCTCTGGCGCACCATCGACGAGGTGCATCCGGAAGGGTACGTGGGCGGCACCGAACTCATGGTCACGCCATTCCTGACCGCTGCGCTCTATTGGGTGTTCGGAACCGCCTACTGGGTGGATCGCGTCATCCCCATTTTCTTCTCGCTGCTGGCGGTGGCCTACTTCCATCGGCTGGCCGCCCGATTCTGCGGTTACACCGCCGCAACCGTCGCCGCGGCCCTGCTGTGCTTCTCGCCCTTCTACCTTTTCCTTGGGCGCGTGCACATGCCCGAGTCCTTCGCCTTCTGCATGACGTTCATGACGCTCTACTACTTCGATCGCTGGATCTCGTCGGACGAGCGGGCGTGGTTCTGGCCGGCGGCGGTATCCTGTGTACTCATGCTGCTCGGGAAGCCCCAGAGCGTATACGTGGCCTTGCCCATGCTCTACCTCGTCGCCACCCGCCATGGCCTGCGCGCGATCCTCCGGCCCCGGCTTTATGTCTTCCTCGTCGCCGTGGCCGTTCCCTGTGCGCTTTATGTGTGGTGGTCGTTCCACGTGCTCACGGCCGAAACCCACATCGTGTATCAGCCGCCGGGCCTGAGCGCGCTCGGTTTCAAGTTCATCCATCAGCCGGCCTTCTACCGCCGGATGCTCACCGTGGCCTGGGGCCGCGCCGTGGGGCCCGCCCTGTTCGTGCTTGGCGCGCTCGGGGCGCTGCTGCCCGCCCGCACCCGCCGCACCTGGTTTCCGCATGTGTTCCTGGCGGCCTCGATTGCCAGCATCTTCCTCACGCCCGGGCTCCATTGGGCCAACGACTACTACCAGACTTTCCTCGCGCCGCCGGCCGCCTTGCTTGCGGGCCGACTGCTGGCGCCGCTCTTCAGCCGGCGCATCGGCAAGTGGGCCGCCCTCGGGCTCACCGCGTTCACGATCGTGACGTCGATCCACGCGGCCCGCGGCTTCTATCACAACGAGCGCACGGAGTCCATGTATCGCTGCGGCGTCTGGATCCGCGAGCATTCCCGTCCCGCCGATCGGGTGCTGGTGTCTTTCCAGGATCCGACGGCGCTGTACTTCGCCGATCGCATCGGGTGGGTGTGCCGGCTCCAGGCCGACGGCCAGCCCATCGTGTTCGGCCGGGAACTCATCACGAGGCTGCAGGGGCTGGGCGCGACGGTCGTCGCCGTGTCGGACGGGTGCTGGCTGGACAACTATGCCGCGAACCGCCGGTATGGTGCGATGCGCGATTTCCTTTACGACACGTACTACTCGCACCGTGGCGACGACTATGCCGTGTTCTTTCCGGCCCTGCCGGCCGATCTGGATCTGCCGCGGGACGGGCATGTGGATTTCGGCACCTGGGAGACGCTGAAGTACCTGCGCGGGGACTGGGGCCCGATCTACCGGGCCGGCGTGCTCGGGAGGTACGTCCACAAGGGCGCCGAGGCCGGGAGCATCGCGTTCAATGCGCCTGCGGGCGTAGGCCGCGTCACCCTGAAGATCTCGGCCGAGGCCCACAACAGACACGTTGCCGTCCTGGTGGACGGCGCGCCTATCGGTGAGGTGATTCTGGAGCGCGCGTGGCAGCAGGTGCCGGTTCCCATCGAACTCGATGGGGCTGCGTCCGCCCCGGGGAGGCACACGATCACGCTCGACGTGACGGATCAAGACGGCGGTTCGCGCAGGCTGCTGCTGTGGGAGCTGGACGCGGTCTTCTGAGCGTCAACTCAGCACCGGCCGAAGCGGTTCCTTGTGTTCGGCGATCCAGTCCGCTACATCCTCGACGATGGCGCGGATGTCCCGCTCCGGC
Source organism: Candidatus Hydrogenedentota bacterium (assembly GCA_016934125.1). GTDB lineage: Bacteria > Hydrogenedentota > Hydrogenedentia > Hydrogenedentales > SLHB01 > JAFGTL01. The sequence goes on along the minus strand of JAFGTL010000377.1, from coordinate 735 downwards.
CGCCATCCCGTGCGCTCGGTGATGCGGCGGTGATCGGTGATATACCAGGGGATGTCCGCCGGGCGCTCGTCTGCCACGCTCCCGATGTCGATGGTATTGCCTGTAACCTCCCGGCACGCGGCGGTCAGTTCCGCCAGCGACGCGCTCACCGCGTTGCCGCCGCCCACGTTGAAGGTCTCGCCGCTGAGCGCGTCCAGGTGGTCGATCTCATACAGGATCAGGCGGAGCAAGTCGTCCACGTGCAGCATGTCGCGCACCTGTTTGCCCTGGCCGCCGTATCCGATGTAGCTCAGTTTCCCGCCGAACACGTGACGCGCCACCCACAGCACGACGACCCCCTGATCCACCTTGCCCATCTGCCACGGGCCCGTCAGCACGCCGCAGCGGTTCACGATACCTTGCAGGCCGTACACGTCGAGGTATTCCTGGAGCACGAGTTCGGAACACAGCTTCGACGCCCCGTACAGTGAACGCGCGCCCTCGAGCGGAAACGACTCCGAGATCCCGTCGGCGGATACGCCCGGCACGGGCTGCTCCCCGTCGAGAACGAAGCGTGTCTCGTCTTCCCGGAACGACAGGGCGTTGATCGCCGCCATCGGATAGACTCGGCTGGTGGACAGGAAGATCATGGCGGCGCCCGATTGCCGCGCCAGCTCCAGGCAGTTCATCGTCCCCAGCAGGTTGGTGTTCATGACGTACCTGGGGGAACCCCCGTAGCCCGCCAAGACCGACGGT
>JAFGTL010000376.1 GCA_016934125.1 Candidatus Hydrogenedentota bacterium | reverse complement strand
GCATTTGGAGATTCGGAGCGAAATCGAGCCGGACGCGTGGGTGCTGGCGGACGCGGATCTCATCAAGCAGGTGGTGCAGAATCTCACCGGAAACGCCGTCAAATACAACCAGGACGGCGGCTTCGTGAGCCTGGGCCTCCGCGCCGGCGAGGGAGCCGTGCAATTCACCATCGCCAACTCGGGCCCCGGCATCCCTCCGGGGAGCCGCGCCAAGATCTTCACGCGCTTCTTCCGGGGCGATCAGGCCCGCAGCCGGAAGGTAGCCGGCGTCGGGCTGGGCCTGAGCCTGGCCCGGGAGATCGTCCGCGCCCATCACGGCGAACTCCGGCTCGATGACGCGCAGCCGGGCATCACGGCGTTCACCATGACGCTGCCGAGGGCCGAGCCGTAGCGACGGGCCGGCCCGTCACGGCCCGTCAGTCCGCCGCTGTCACCCAGATCGGCTTCCAGATGCCGCCCGCATATCCCACGTCGTGGACGCGCATGGTGATGCGCGTCGTGGCGCCGGGCGTGTACTTCCCGGTGATGTCGAGCGCGACGGGCCGGCACCAGAGGAGGGTGGGCTCCCCTTCGCTCGCGCCCACGTACTCACCGTTGATCCACAGCTTGAACGTCTCATCGACGGCCCCGCACAGAAGCCATACGCGCCGCTCCTCAACCGGCGGAATCTCGATCTCGACGGAGTACCACCCGTAGCCGTCGTAACCCTCATAGCCTTGGCCTTCCCACGCCGAATGGATCGAGATCGGTTTCCAGGCCGCGCCGGCCGGTTGGGCGAACCACGCTTCCTGTTCGCCCACGTTGTCCGGATCGAGCCGGAACCGCCACTGTTCCGGCAACTGGACGACGCGCCGCCCGCACAGGGCGTCGACGGGCAAGTCCATCTCGCCTTCCCTGAACGGCACGCCTTCGGAGGTCTTGGTGACGCCGTACTTCGCGCACAGCTCATTGAACCGCTCCGCAAGGGGCAGCAACCGCCGCACCGTATCCGGATCGGGAATGCCTTCCGCGCTCATGGCCGACGCGAGCGGATCGATGGCCGCGCAGTACACGCACATGGACGCCTTCTCCACGCGATCCCGCACGGTGTCGTCGTCGGCCAGGCGCAGGGCCTCATCGAACGCATTGAAGCCCGCCTCGATGATCGCGTCGTCGATGCCGAAATCCGCCGCCGAGCCGGAGCAATTCCGTTGGATGCCGCGGGCCTCGGCGTTGTCGTGGACGAGGTTGATGAACCGTCGGATGGGATCGGCGGCGCGGCCGTAGTGCAAGTCGAGGAACTCGTCCATGAGCTGCTGGCCGCTCCGGTTCGGATCCCAGAGCAGATTGGCTGTCATGTAGTTGCGAAGATCGGAGAACTCGCCCGAGAGCGTGTTGTACACGCCCTGCATGAACACGCCGATGGCGTGGTTGGCGACGAAGTGGCGGATGTTGGGCTCGATGACGCGCAGGTTGGGGCAGGGCAGTTGATAGCCGGCGAAGTTGGTGTTGTAGCACCAGATGGATACGTTGTCGCAGATCTTCCCCCATTCGTCCAGATCGCGGCAGAACTCGACGTTCAACTCGCAGCCCGGATCGTTGATGGGCTGAATCATGCTGCACTCGATGCTGCACAACTGGATCTGGACGTTGGGCCGGGGCCGGATGGTTCGGGGCGGTTTCCGCGAGTAGCTGTACGCGAGGGTGCCTACGAGCACGTCCGGGAATTCCTTGGCCACCTCGTCGGCCACGGCGTTCACGAAGGTCAGCAAGGAGCCCATGGGCGTGCCTTCGCGCTCGTCGATGGCCGCGCAGTCCGGGCAGCGGCAGTACTTCGTGTTGTCGTTCTGGCTCACCGACACGTTCTCGACGCCCGGGCTGCTCCGCAAGCTCCCGAGCACGCGATCCGTGACGATCCGGAGCACATCCGGATTGGTGAGGCACGGCTGCGTCATGACGCCGTCGTTGGCCACGGTCGCCACGCGTTTCCCGTCAACGAGGGCGTAGTACTCGGGGTGCTCTTTCCCGTACGTCTGCGATGGCAGCAGGAAGAGCAGGCTGTGGTTGATGTTCGTCAGGCCCGTCTTCCCGCCGAGCCTGGGCTCGGTGGGCACGGTGTTGGTGCGGTTGCGCGCGGCAAACACGGGATCCCAGTTCGTCTCGGCGTAGAAACTCCAGCGAAACGCCAGCGGCGGATGGTAGAATCGATCCACGGGGCCCACGACGCGCCACGCCCCCACCTTGGGCACGTGCGTGTGATCGGGGCTGAGGAACCGTACGCCGAGGTAGTCCTCAAGGAAGGTGTAGACGCCGTAGAGCGTGCCCCGGGGCCGGCCGCCCGCGATGGCGATCAGCCCATCGCGAATCACGATCCGGAGATCCTCCGGGCCGAACTCGTCGGTGCCGAACCCCACCGCGCTCGATGCCAGGGCCTCGCCGGGGCCGACGAAGATGTGGCGATCGGCGCGTTCCACCGCGTGCACGATAGGCAGCCGGATGCCGCTCGCCATCTCGAAGTGGGACTGGAGTTCCTCGGCCGCATACGCCTCGCTCGGGATCGCATCGCTCGCGACGATGATGTCCCAGTCGGTGAGTTCGGCCAGATTTACGCCCTGCGGCCCGGCGGCGAACGCCGTCGAGGCCGAAAGCGCCAGCAGTACGATGCACTTGCTCATTGCGAATCCCCTTCCCTTTGCGTCGCGGCACACCAAACCGCGGCCGGTTACGCGAGGGCCACGCGGTATCGGTAGTGATCGGCCCATTTCCACTTCTTGGCGTCGCGTTCGCCGAATCGCGTCGCCGTGACGACGACGTCGCCGGTTGCCCGATCCTGGTAATAGCGGAAGTTGGAGATCTGCGTCTGGGGCGAGTCGTCGGGGCCCCGTTCATCGATCACCGTCAGCGAATCGCGCCGGATCGCGAAGGGATCTTCCTGGACTTCCGCGACGTACAGCGGGCTTCGAGGCCAGTTCCCCTCCGCCCGTTCGCCCCGGGCGCACAGGTTGCCGATGAAGTACAGCTTGCCGTTCGCGATCGAGCGGAAACACGCGCAGCCCGTCGCCGATGACTCGATGGGTTCGCCGTCGTCGCCGCAGAGCGGCACGGCCTCCCGCCAACTCTCGCCGCCGTCTTCCGAGAAGCTCAGCCATTTGTAGCCCGGCTCGTCGGCCATGCCGACATTGCTGCCGCGGCACAACAGGGCGATCCGGCCGTCGCGGAGTTCCACGGGCGCCGATTCGCTGTAGCCCCGGGTGTTCCGCGCCGGATCCGAACGGAGCGGCTCGCCCAGGCGCCAATCGAGCGCGCCGCCGGCACGATACTCGCCGATGATCATGCGAACCTGGTAGATGACGGCGCCGGACTTGGGGTGGTGGCGGACGGCGCCGGCATCGTCGAGTTCCTGCTGGAACATGGGCACGAGGATGCGGCCCGCCGAGGTTTTGATGGGGAAACAGAAACTGATGGAGATATCCTGGGGTGGATCGAAGCTCAGTGTGAATGGCTTGGGCCGCTCGGCCTGGCCCGGATCGTACACCTCCACCTCAACCTGCCGGGGGATGTCGACGTTGAGCCGATCGTCCGGATAGAGGAACTTGCTGACGAACGTCATGACTCTGTTGGTATCCGCGTCGAAAAACCCGCCGTTTTCGCAGTAGCGGATCCGGCCGCCTTCCACGGCTTTGCTCTTGAGCTTGAGTACGGGCTCCGTCCACGTGACGCCATTGTCCTCGCTGATCCGCTCGTGAAAGTTGTCGTAGGTGTCCGACGCCTCCACCCAGCCGAACCGATGGAGCAGGATGGGCTTGGTGCGGTGGACGTAGGTGATGAACCCCGGGAACACGCCGGTGCCGTCCCGGCTGGGGATGAACACCTCCTTGCTGAGCAGTCGCATCGTGCCTCCTTCGGCGGCGCGCGCCCGGCCGCCCACGAGTAGGCCGCCTGCCGCCGTTGCAGACGCCAGGAACCTCCTCCGGCTCATACGTATTCTGTCCATCTGGATCTCCCCAATTGCCGGTAACAACCCCGCCCGCCTCGCTGGACGCACCGGGCCACTGTAGCACGCACCGCGCGGGGCTTCCAGGGCTCGAATCGGCCTCGGTAGAAGAACCTGCGCCGCTACCAGGGCCGCCCCGGCAGGTTCCAGTATGCGCGGAACGAATCCTCGATGCCGGCCAGATAGGCGGCGGCGCGGGCATCACCCTCGGGCGGGGCCCAGGGCGCGAACTGCTTATCTGTGTCCGGATCATAGGGGCCGGGCTTCACCTCGAACAGGACGGTGCCGGGCTCGAGGGCGAAGAAGGTGTGCCACAGCCCCGCCCGGAAGTCCACCGCGTAGCGTCCCCGGGGGCCATCGAGCAAGACGGAACCCGCTATGTCCGGCGTCCCGTCCTCCGCGAAGGGGACGAATCCGAGGCTGCCGGCTAACAAGACAATGGACTCGGCCTTTGGCGGGCGGCCGTGCTGGTGGGGGGTGATGTAGCTGCCCGGCTGGAGTGCGTTCAGCATCCGCTGGAGGGTGTCCTCGTTGCCGGTGTGGAAGCAGTGGATCTCGCGCCCGCGGGCGCTCGCGGCGGCGTCGCGTGCCTTGGCCTCGATTAGTGCGCCATCCACCACAGCGAGGGTGTCGTGGCACGATCTCGTCGCGGCGGGCGAGACGCGGATGGTGCCGCCGCCGCTCATTCGGGGGAGTCCTCCCCGTCCCGGCTCGGGGCGCCGCGGCCGGCGGGGTTGTCGATGGCGTAGGCTGTGAATCCGAGGTAGCGTTCGGTTCCCGAGAGGTAGCCGGCGAAATCCTCCGCCACCACGCAGCCGGCCTTCGACGAGGCGTGGTATAGCATGTTCTGGGGGCCTTCATCGGCGTCGGTGCGGATGAAGAGCCCGCAATGCAGCGCAAACAGCCAGTCCACCTTGCCGACGAACACCACCACCGCCGGGCTGGGCAGGTTCGGTGCGGCCTCGCCGGCCTGCGCCGCCGGGATATAGCGGAGATCGACAATCCGGCTCAACGCGAACCGGCCCAGCTCGGGCGCGTTCACCCGCTCGAAGAAGTCGCGCTTGCTGATCCGGCGCGACACCTCCGCGCAGGGCACGCCCGCCTCGGCCGTCACGTCGCGGCAGAATGGGTTGTTCTCGATCCAGTCGGCGATCATGAAGTGGTTGCGCGTCTCGAAGGCGATGGCGCCGTCTTTGTATCGGATGCGCTGGAGCATGTCCACCGCCTCATCGAAGGAGCGCGCCGACGCCAGCGCAATCGTCTGCTCGATGAAGGTGACGCAGTCCACCCGCTGAAAGTCGACGAGGGGATCCTGATCGTACACACCGGCCGGCCCTTCGCCGAGCGGGCCATCGGCGTAGGGGGTGCCGAGCGATCGATTTGCCACGGCCACGACGCGCGCGCTGAAGTCGGGCTCCCGGGCGCTGAGTTGCGCGGCGTACTCGTCGATATCGCCGGGCGTCATGTCGTAGAGCGTCCACGAGCCGGCGGTTAGCGCCGCCATCAGAACTGAGACGATCATGAATCCGCTCCTTTGTTGGCTTACTTGTAGCGGATTCCCGTGGCCGGGACAAGCGTTTTCTCAACGGAGCCGGGCATAAACGCGGGCCGGTTGACGGTTATCCCCGGAGAACGTGTGTTCCGCGTCCGGCTTGTCGGCCAGCACGCCGGGCCGGTTGATCTGGCGCCCGGAACCCGGTAGCCTGGTGTGTACAGTCCGCCGCGGGCCCACAGCGTGTCCGTTTATCGCGGCGCCGCAGCGGGCGAGCCCCTGCCTGAAAGACGCAGCAGTGAACCGAATCGCAGCACACATTCTCGTCATCGGCCTTGCCGCCGCCTCGGCCATCCCGGGACGCGTCGCACACGCCTGCCAGGACACCACGGTTCGCCTGGCCGCGTTCACTTTGCCTCGCGACACCCACGTCTTGTGCGTGATCGGCGCGGCCGGCGATCCCGTCGCCGACGAAACGGCCGCCCGCCTGGGCGACTGGCTCGCCTCGGAGGGGGCGGATCTCAACATCGAAGTCGAGCACGTCGTTGCAGACGATCCGGACGTGCCGTGG
>JAFGTL010000375.1 GCA_016934125.1 Candidatus Hydrogenedentota bacterium | reverse complement strand
GTGGAAGCGGTAGGATGATCGCATGTGTGGCGATCTCTTCGAAGCGTCTGCGGCCGAACGCTTGCGCCGGGAAGCCCCCCTGGCCCGGCGCATGGCCCCGCGGACGCTCGACGATCTGATCGGGCAGGAGCATATCCTCGGCCCGGGCAAGATCCTGCGCCGCGCCATCGAAGCGGATCGCGTCACATCGCTGATCCTGTTCGGCCCGCCGGGCTGTGGGAAGACGGCCCTCGCCCGCATCGTGGCCATGCGTACGCAGTCCGCCTTCGAGAATCTCAACGCGGTGACGTCGGGCGTGAAGGAACTGCGCCAACTCATCGCCGAGGCCAAGCAGCGGCGTATCCACGACAACCGCAAGACCATCGTCTTCATCGACGAAATCCACCGGTTCAACCGGGCCCAACAGGATGCCCTGCTGCCCGCTGTCGAAAACGGCGACATCGTCCTCATCGGCGCCACGACGGAGAATCCGTTCTTTTCGGTGGTGGCGCCATTGCTGTCGCGCTCGCAGATCTTCGAGTTGGTTCGGCTCAGCGAGGAGCAGGTGGTGGAGTTGCTGAAGCGCGCGCTCACCCATCCGGAGCGCGGCGTCGAGGGCGTCGACGTGGCCGCGGACGAAGACGCGCTGCTTCACCTCGCCACCTATGCCGAAGGCGACGCGCGCCGCGCCCTGAACGCGCTCGAGGTGGCCATGCTGACGACGCCGCCCGAGGACGGGACGATCCACATCACCGTCGAGGTGGCCCAGGAGTCCATCCAGAAGAAGATGCTCCATTACGACGGCACCGGCGACGGGCACTACGACGCGGCGTCGGCGTTTATCAAGAGCATGCGGGGCACGGATCCCGACTCGGCCCTGTATTGGATGGCGCGGATGCTCGAGGCGGGCGAAGAGCCGCGCTTCATCGCGCGCCGCATCTGTATCGCCGCGTCCGAGGACGTGGGCAATGCCGATCCCATGGCGCTGGTGCTCGCCACGGCCGCGTGGCAGGCGTGCGAGTTCATCGGCCTGCCGGAGGCGCAGATCATTCTCGCCCACGCGGCCACCTACGTGGCCTGCGCGCCCAAGAGCAACGCGGCGTACATGGGCATCGCGGCCGCACGCAAGGATGTCCAGGAGGGCAGGACGGTTGCGGTGCCCAAGCATCTCCAGGACACGCACTACCGCGGCGCCGAACGGCTCGGGCGGGGCGCGGGATACAAGTACGCCCACGACTACGAGGACGGCTACGTGCCGCAGGATTACGGCGTGCCCCGCGGCACCTACTACCACCCCAGCGATCGCGGCACGGAAGCCGAGTTCAAGGAGCGCCTCGACGCGTTCGATCGGCGCGATCGCGACGAAGACGCCTGAGCATCCCAGGCCGGGCGCGCGTCACTTCAGCGGATAGAGCAGTTTCTGTACGTCGGGCTCGTTGAAGTTGTCCATCGTGACTACGGTGACGCCCGTGTCGATGCGTTTCTCTACCGGACGCCCCTCGATGTGATCGATGGCCGCCTTGACGCCCTGGTATCCCATCTGGAAGGGGTTCTGGACGATGAGGGCCTGGATCGTGCCCTTTTTCAGGGCCTGGATCTCCTCGTCGGGCGCGTCGAAGGCCACGAGTTTGATGGCGCCCGCCTTGCCGGCGGCCTCGAGGGCCTGGGCGGCGCCGATGGCGCTGGCCTCGTTGGCCGCGAAGATGCCCTTGAGATCGGCGTGGGCCGTCATCATGTCCTCGGTGACGGCCATGCCCTTGGCCACGTCGCTCTGGGAATACAGCGGCTCCAGCGCCGTAATGTTCGGGAACTCGGCGATGCCCTCGAGGAAGCCTTTCTCGCGCAGCTCGGAGGTCGCCGCCCCGGGCACGAAGGGGATCACGCCCACCTTGCCCTGCTCGCCGACGAGTTCGGCGAGGGCATGCGCAGCCGCCTTCGCGCCGGCGAGGTTGTCTGTGGCCACGAAGGTCACGGGGATGTCGGATTTGACGCCGGAATCGATGGTGACGATGGGGATGCCCTTGCCGGCCGCGCGCTGAAGCACGTCGATCAGGGCCGTTTCATGACACGCGGCCATGACGATGGCGTCCACGCCGCTGGTGATCATGTCCTCCAGGATCTCGATCTGGGTGGCCACCTCCGTCTCCTTGGGCGGGCCATTCCAGACGATCTCCGCGCCATACTCGCCGGCCGCGGCCTCGGCCCCGGCCTTCACCGTCAACCAGAACTGATGCACGAGGCCCTTCGGCACCACGGCGATCTTGTAGCCCCCCGCCTTCTGGGCCTCCGGGGCCTCCGGGGCAGGCGGCGCGGCCGTGCTGGCGCCATCCGGCGCCTCGGGCGGCGCGACATCGTCCCTGGACGCGGGCCCACTCTGTCCACAGCCCACGATCAGCCCGAGTACCGTCAACAGGATCAGTGTGCGTGTCATGATCAACTCTCCCCCGCGCTCAGTCGCGGATCAAGCCCGCTTTCCGTTTCCGAAAGGTATCGTAATACACCAACACGATGATGAGCGAACCCACAAGGACTTTCTGCCAGTGGGCGTCGAGTTGGCGCAGATTGCAGAAGTTCACCAGCACCGTCATGATGAGCGCGCCCGCCAGCGAACCGACGCAGCTCCCTTCGCCGCCCATCAGGCTCGCCCCGCCGATCACGCACGCCGCGATGGCGTCCAGTTCCATGCCTTCGGCGGCCTTCGGATCGCCGATCCCTACTTTCGAGGCGAGCATGACGCCCGCGAATCCGCTCAGCATGCCGCACAGGGCGAACGCGGCCGTGCGGACGCGATCGACGGCGATGCCCGACAGCCGGGCGCCCTGCAGGCTGCCGCCGGTGGCGTAGAGGGCGCGGCCGAACCGGGTGAAGGTGAGCACGACGGCGAAAACGCCCGCGATCAGGCCGGTGATCACGACAGGAATCCACCAGCCGCGCGCACCGCCCAGATACCGGAACGATTCGGGCAGGCCGAAGATGGGCTGGGCGCCGGACAACAGAAGCGCGGCGCCGCTCGCGGCCATCATCATGCCGAGCGTGGCGATGAAGGGCGGCAGTTTGCCCTTGGTGGAGAGCAGCCCGCTGATGGCCCCGCACAGGCTGCCGACGAGGACGCCGGCGCCTACCGACGCAACCACCACGCTCACTTCGAGCGCATCGGCGAGGTGGGGATGGCCCAGGGCCCGGATGGCCAGGCCGATCAGCGAGGCGTACGCGGCGCCCCTCACCATGAGCATGCAGGCCACCACACCGGACACGGCGGCGACGCTGCCGACGGAGAGATCGATGCCGGCCGTCAGGATGACGAGCGTCTGGCCGGTGGCCACGATGCCCACGACACACGTGCGATAGGCCACATTCCTGAAATTGTCCGGCTGGCGGAACTCGGGCGAGATCACCGCCAGAACGATGCACAGGCCCGCCAGAATGAAGAGCGGCGAATACCGCGCGACAAACCGTTTCATCTACACCTACACCTTCCCATCCGGCCTACGGCAACGGCAGTTGTACGGGCGCACCACGTTCGGCGGACTGATCCGCCGCGAAGCAGACTTCATGCGTCCGGTAGGAGTCTGCGACGTCGCAGTGCGAGTCCTTGTCATGCAGAATGCAGTCGACGAGGTGGGCCACCTCGAGTTGGAACGGGCGGTGGCTCACCTCCCCGCTGTCGGGCAGAACGGTGGGGATCTCCACCCACCCCGTCTGCCCGGGGAACTTCTTCTTCGAGTAGAGCCGGTTGTTCTTGATCGTCCCGTGGGTGCCCACGAGGTTGATGTTGAATACATAGGGCTGAACGCAGTCGATGGACGACGCCACCTTCCCGAGCCGGCCGTCGGAGAACTTGCACAGCGTGCAGCTCGTCGGATCGTACTCGTACTCGGCGAACTCGGCGCCCTTCGTGGACGTCGAGTACTGGAACACCTCCGCGATGTCGCCGCCCATGAAGCAGCGGAGCGTATCCACGGCGTGGCATCCCGCCGACAGCAGCGAACTCACGCCCACGTCTTTCTTGACGTGCCACGCGTACTGCTTATACCAGGGGCCGATGCCGTGGAAGTAATCCACCTCGCCCAGCATCACGCTGCCGATGGCGTTGTCCGCGAGTTGGGCGCGGATGATGCCGATGAGGGGGTTCCACCGCAGCACGAAGCTCACCACGGTCTTGACACCCGCATTGGCCACGGCATCGCGGACGGCGCGGGCCCCCTCGAGCGTCGTGGCCATGGCCTTTTCGATGAGGATGTGCTTGCCCGCTTCGGCCGCGGCCACCGCCTCCTCCTCGTGGCAGTCGGGCGGCGTCGCGATGGCGATGATGTCGATGCCGTCCTGATCGAGCATCTTCGCGTAGTCCGTGAAGAACTCGCAGGCAACGCCGCACTCCGCGGCCTTGGCGCGGGCGCCTTCCTCCGTCCGCGAGCACAGGGCAAGCACCTGGGTGTGGGGATCCGCCTCGAAGGCGCGGATGTGCTCTCCCGCCACCCAGCCCGCTCCAACGATGCCCACACCGAGCTTCGCCATGTCGCGTCTCCTCGCTGTCCGGGCGTCCGGCCCGTCCGTGCCCTACTGGTGCCAGTACATGTCCCAATCGAGGTAGGTGTCGAAGGCCTCGAACACGGCCCGCGCGCATTGGCTGTGGTTCATGGCCACGTGGTGCTCGAATCCGTTCTCGCAGATGAAGCGCAACAACCCCTGGAGGTTGGGGATCCGGGCGACACCGTATCCGCCGAAGGTCTTCACGGGATCCGCAGTGAACTCGCCCTCGCCGAGGTAGCCGGCCACGATCCCCTCGGTATCCACGGTGGTGAGGCGGGCATACGTCATGGGCCCGGGCTTGATCCGGCCGGCCACGGTGCCGTAGGTGTTGTCCTTGCCGACGGTGCCCGCGATGATCTCCTGGTAGTCCATCCGCGCGTCCTTGAGGCAGCTCTTGGGCAGGTTCGAGCAATGGAAACAGACGCACTTGTCCGGATCGCCGCCGTAGTTGTTGTTCCAATCGAGCAGGAAACTCGGCTGCTGCGAGGCCAGCGCCAACGCGTGCATCGCCACGGCGCCGCAGACGTCCACCTCGCAGGCCGACGAGCGCATGGTGTCGCTCATCATGCTCATCACCGCGCACGGCACCACGCCCAGGTACTCCTCCAGCGCCGTCCAGCACTGGACGGCCGTGATGTCCAGTTCGGCCTGGGCCATCCATTCGTCGATGACGAGCGCGAGTTTCGCCATCTTCGTGAGCGCAGCCGGCGGCACGCCGCCGGCCTCCACGTAGGCGCCGAGGCGCTGCAGACGGCTGCGCACCTTGCCGTCCGTGTCCTTCAGCCGTTCGATCCGTCCCAGCACCTCCGAGAGATCCAGCGTCTCCACGGAGATGCCCGAGTCTTCGAGCAGTTTCTCGCTGTATCGCACCGTGTTGAACGCGGCCGGCCGCGCGCCGAGCGCGCCCACGCGGCAACCGGCCAGGCCGTCGACCACGCGGCATACGCTCGTGAAGAAGGCGATCTCCTCCTTGAACTCG
>JAFGTL010000374.1 GCA_016934125.1 Candidatus Hydrogenedentota bacterium | reverse complement strand
CTTCGGCAGCGGCGCCAACGAGAAGACGGACACGCCCGACGAGGTGGCCGTGTTCGAGGGCATGATCCACTGGATTCAGCGGCGGTATCCGAACACGGAGTTCCTGTTCTGCCAGTTCCAGAACGCCGGCAGTTACACGCCCAACACAGGCGATCTCGAAGCCCTCGCCCTTCGCTATCAGATCCCCGTTCTCGACTACGGCAAGACGGCCGATGAGGTGACGCGCTGGTGCAACCGCTACGCCCTTGTGCCTGCGGACGGCCACCCCCAAGCCGTTGCCCATTACCTGTGGTTCAAGCAACTGGAGAAGGCCTTCGAATGCTGGAGCCCTGTGCTCCCGGGCCAGGCCCAACTGCAGTTGCCCGAACGGGCGCACGCGAACACCTACGGCTGGGAAGGCGAAATGCGCACGTACGGCCCGGACAGCGGACGGTTGGTCGGCGGCAAGTTCGTGTTCGACGACACCGCCATTAACTGCTGGGGCACGGCGGACGAAGGCGATCCGGTGCCCTTCGTCGATGGCGAGGAACTGTCGTCACGCCGCAAGTATGCGAGCCGGGACATCCGGAACTCGATGTTCCGCCATGGCCGTTGCCGCCTGGGCGATCGGCACGTACTGGAACTCAAAGGGAACGGGGCCAGACTGACAGCGGTGGACGCGAAGATCTGCCCGAACCGGGTGTTTTTCGGGGTGGATCATCCGCTATGGGGGCTCCGCAAGCGGCGCATTTCCACGTTCAATTCCGACTGGGGCGCCCCGTATGGCGCGAAGCAGGTGGTTCTCGCGCCGGGATGCCCGATCGCCATCGACGTCGTGTGCACGGATCTCTCCGTTGCCTATGTGGACGCCCCGGACGGTGGAACCATCGTGGCATCCGTCGACGGCTCTGAGCGGCTGCGCCAACCCACAAACCTGCCCTTCGTGGACATCGACGGCGCCGAACACTACATGGAGAACCGCAAGGGCGTCCTCGGGTTGGCCTACGGGCTGCACAGCGTGCGCCTCGAGGCGGTTGACGGGCCTGTGGCGGTGCTCGGCCTGTTCACCTACGATTCGCGGCCCAATCACGCGCAGGAACGCCGCGTCACGGGCCTGGCCACCGCAGGCGATACCATCGCGCTGACGCCGCCGTTCAAGGCCCGCCCCGTGGTCTTGTGCGGGGGCCGGCTCGAAGTGCGCCCGGAAGACGTGACGGCCACCGCGGTTGAGTTCAGCGGTAGAGGCACGGGGGTGTACGAGATCATCGGTGAATAGGGCCCGACGCTCCGGGTTGCGGAGGGGCCGGAACTCCGACTACACTGCGGCGCATTCGTGCTGGCCCGCTTGGGGCGGGTGACGCGTCGGCGGAAAGGGGAGGCACACATGCGAAACCTACTGGCTCTGCTTCTTGTAGCGTTCGGCTCGGCGGCGATGGCGGCCGATCTGTCATGGGACGCACCGAACCTCGTCCAGAATCCCGGTTTCGAAACACCCTCCGAGGGGCACCTTCCCGACAAGTGGAGCGGCGACGCGAAGATATACGGGCGCGACACGGGCACAGCCCACACCGGCACGGGCAGCTTGCGCTTTGTCAATCCCGATCCGAATACCTATCGCCTTTGCTCACAGCGGGTGCCTCTCGAACGTGGATGCCGCTATGAATTCAGCGCGTGGGTGAAGACGGAGGGCATCGAGGGCCGCGGCTCGGGCGCCGGGATCTGCGTCGAGTACTACGGCCCGGACAAGAAGTATCTCTCCGGCGTATACCCGCCGGGGGTGGTGGGCACGTCCGACTGGACGCAGATCCGCGCTGTGACGCGCCGGGTGCCCGAGGAGGCGGAATCGGCCAGCGTCACCTGCTACGTGCGCAAGGAGATGGCGGGCACGGCATGGTGGGATGACGTGGTGGTGCGGCGGCACCGCGCGAATCCCCTGACGGCCATGGTGCTTTCGCCCAACTACCGCAACGAGATCGCGGATGCCGGGCCCAGAAGGGCACGGATCCGCGCGGATATCGATCTCGAGGACTATCCCCACGCCCTCGGCGACGTGTGCCTCACCTGGCAGGTGGTGAATCGCGAGGATGGGCGGCGCGTGGCTTCGGGCCGCAAACGCCGGCTCGCCCAATCGCCCGTAGACGTCGTTGTGCCCGGGACGCGCCTCGAACCCGGCCGGTACGATGTCGAACTGGCGCTGGTGGACAAGGGCTCCGGCAGGGAACTAGGCACGCGGCAATGTGAACTGACGCGGATCGCGGGCACGCCCGAGCGCACGGCCTACATCGACGAATACAACCGCCTCATCCTCGACGGCGAGCCGTTCTTCCCGCTGGGCATGTACTGGAGCGTCATTCGGGAGGAGCAACTCGATGTCTTCGCCGACAGCCCGTTCAACTGCCTCATGCCCTACCACATGCCCAGCCAGGAGCAGATGGACTGGGCCCACGAACGCGGACTGAAGGTGATCTACTCCGTGAAGGACTGCTACACCTTTCTTGGCGGGCTTGGGGGATCGATCAAGACGGAGGCGGATGAGCGGGTGTTCATCCGGGACAAAGTCGAGGCGTTCCGGGCGCATCCGGCCCTGTTGGCGTGGTATCTGAACGACGAGGCACCGATTTCCAAGCTCGATCGCCTCGTGGCCCACCGGGAATGGGTGGAGGAACTGGATCCGAATCACCCGACGTGGACGGTGCTCTATCAGGTTGACGAGGTGGCCCAATACGTGCCGTCGTTCCACGCCATCGGCACGGATCCGTATCCCATTCCGAAGAGGCCCGCATCGTCGGCGGGCGAGTGGGCGCGGAAAACCGTCGCCGCCGTGCATGACAGCCGCCCGGTGTGGATGGTGCCGCAGGTGTTCAACTGGGCCTGCTACAGAAAGAGCGAGGAGGAGCGGAAGGCGTGCCGGCTGCCGACGCCCGAGGAAGTCCGCTCGATGACGTGGCAGTGTCTGGCAGAGGGCGCGCGCGGCCTCGTTTACTATAGTTGGTTCAACATCCACGATCCGAGCCGTAACGCGGGAACGGATTTCGACACCTACTGGCCGCAGATCAAGGCCATCGCGCAGGAGGTGAGCGATCTGGCGCCTGTGCTGCTGTCCGTCGAGAAGCCGCCGAAGTTCACCGTGCCCGAGGAGCCTTGGCTCAATTGGACGGCAAGGCGCATCGGCAAGACGTCTTATCTCATTGTTGTCAACAACGACGTCGAGGCGCATTCAGCCGCATTCGGACTGCCCCGCCGCCCGGGAGGCGTCACGGACTTCAGCACGGGGGCCGCGTTGCCGGTTTCCGGCCGGCGCACGCTTCGCCTCGAGTTTCCGCGGCTCGGCGTATACATCTGCGAGATCACGGGCCTGCGATGACGGGCGGCGTGCCCCGGGTTGCGAACCGGGCCGTAGCCGGACTACACTGCGGCGCATTCGCGGCGGCCGGGAGCAGGCCGGCATTGTGACAGGACGCGGCACAGCCGATTCACGTTTGTACAAGGAGGAACCGATGAGCGAGAAGCTTGCGATTTGCGGCGGTGAGCGAACGATTGCGGAAGGCGTGATCAAGCCTTGGCCGCCCATTGACGACATCGATCGCGAGATGGTGGTGGCGTCGCTGGACGCCCATAAGCATGTGTTCGGCCCGAACGACAAGGCCGTTCAGGACGAATTCGCGGCGTGGAACGGGCACAAGTTCGTGCAATTCACCAATTCCGGCACCTCGGCGCTCCACATGTGTGTGGCCGCGTGCAACTGCGGCATCGGCGACGAGGTGATCGTGCCGGCGTGGTCATGGCCGTCGTCGGTGACGTGTGTGCTCCACAACGACGCGATCCCGGTGTTCGTCGACATTGATTTCGACACGATCAACATCGACGTGGACAAGATCGAAGCCGCCGTCACTGAGCGCACCAAGGCCATCATCGTCGTCCATCTCCACGGGCTGTGCGTGGCCATGGACAAGGTGATGGAGGTGGCCAAGCGGCACAATCTCAAGGTGATCGAGGACTGCTGCCAGGCCCACGGGGCGACGTATAAGGGCCGCCGGGCGGGCACGTGGGGCGATTGCGCAGGCTTCAGCTGCAACCAGAACAAACTGCTGTGCGCGGGCGAATCGGGTTTCTTCTGCACGGATGACGAGGAGTTGTTCAACAAGGGCAAGGCGGTGATGGCCTTCGGCGACTCGCCGGGCCCCTTCGACGATCCCGAGTATCACGCCTACGCGATGGGCTGGAAATACAACAGCAACGATCTCTCGGCGGCGTTCGCCCGGGCCCAGCTCAGCAAACTGGACGGCTACCTCGAACGGATTCAGGAGAACGCGGCCGTGTTTGACGAAGGGCTGCACGGCGTGCCGCACCTGATCCTGCCTGTCGCGCCCGAGGGGCACTGGCACAACTGGTATAACTACACGATCCGTTTCGATCTCGAATCCATGGGGCGGGACGCCCACGACGTGGCGTTCCGGAACAAGCTGCTGGAGGCGTTTGCGGCCGAGGGCGTGCCCAGCGGCGCGTGGCAGCGGTTCATTCTGCCCGCCATGACGGTGTTCCGGGCGAAAAACGCTTACGGCAAGGGGTATCCGTGGGCCGCGCCGGAAGCGGCGCCCGTGGACTACTCGCTCGAACAGTATCCGGTGGCCCAACTGCACTGCGACACCCACACCTGCATCGTGTCGGCGCTGCGGCCGCCCAACGGGCCCGATGTGGCCCGGCTGATGGCCCAGGGCATCCGGAAAGTCATGGAAAACGTCGAGCAACTGGACGCGTAAAGCGATCCGGGGCGTTTTCTTCCGTCAGTTCCCGGGTGGAGCCGGCAGGACGAGGCAGCGCTTCGTGACGGACGCCACCGTTGCGCCGCCGGCATCGAGCAGCGCTACTTCCGTCTCGTGGAAGCCCGGGGTGAGCCCGGACACGCGGAACGCCGCACACACCCGCGCCGGGACGGGCGATCCCAGCGTGGCTTCGCCCACCGCATTCCCCTCCGCCAGCAGGCAGAATCGAAGCCTGCCCGTATCGAGGGCCGCGGCCGGGCCCGTCCAGTGCACCTCGAACCGGAGGATATCGTGGGTATACGCGAAGGCGTCGGCGGTGCGGAGTTCGAGGGAGCCGGCGTCGGATGATTCGAGCGCGGGAAGTGCGTGGCCGGCCGTATCGAGCCGCATCGCAGCAAACGCGGACGGCGTGCCGAACTGGCCGCCCGTGGGTTTCCAGCAGGATAACTCGAGTTCGCCACCCGCCCGGCGCTCGCGGCACAGGTTGAAGCCGAACTCCGGCCCGCCCACCACAACCTCGCTCAGCGGAATGGCCGCCTCCACGCGCCATTCCCCTTCTTCCACGGCGGCCTTGACGGGCACGCGCTCTTGCCAGGGGGCGCCGCGTACGCTTTGATTCCACTGCACGCCTTTGGAACTGAACACCAGTTGCGAGAAGTCCATCCGCGACAGCTTCGGATCGAAGAACAACTCTACACAGTCGTCCATGTGGGCCGGTTCACCGTCTTCCTGGCAGTTTGCGACAAGGCCCTTCACGGAGGGCTCATAGCACCGCACGCCGACATACAGGGATTCGCCGTGCCAGCCGAGCACGGCTTCCGTCTGGACGGGCACGGCGTCTCCGCCCGTGTTGGGCACGAACCCCCCGATACGGAACGCCCCCTCCCAGGCCGCGTCATCGAGCCGGGCGTCCAGTTCGGGCGCGGCGGCCAGGTGGGGCACCACATTCATCGCGCCGCTCGCGGCGGCCGTCTGCTTGGCCGCGGCCCGCCTGGCCTCGGGGTAGGTTGTGTGTCCGATGGCGGTGAAACTCGCTGGGCCGGCCGATTCGTCGAGCGACACGGCGGCCTTCTCGCCACATGCGTTCATCAGATCGAGTACGCACAACGCGGCCCACCACCGGGCCCGTTGATAGTCATTGAGAGTCCATCCATTGGGCTGTTTGAGTGTGCCCGCCACGAACTTGGCCGCGTCGGGATCAGAGCCGGCCGCGTGGGCAAGATCCCCCGCGTCCTTCTTCGCCCACCGGGCACCCCATTGGGCGCGGCCGCGCACCGCGGGTGTCGCGGCCAATGACTCGAGCAGGTACGCCCGGCCTTGCACCGCCTTGGCCACAGCGCCGGCGGCCTCGGAACGCGAACGCGCCGTATCGAGCCATTGCTCCAGCAGCATGAGATACTTGAGATCGTCGACGCCCTCGCGAGCGCCTTCCCAAGCCACCGACGGCCCTCCTGCTGAATCCAGCGAGGGGAGGTAGTTGTGCACCCAATCGCCGTGTTTGGCGTCCATGTCGTTGTATAGGCTGCCGCTCCCGCCACGATACTCCCAGTTGTAGACGCCGTCGATGCCTGCGGCAGCCTGGAAGAACCCGGCCACGTAGCGATCGACCTCGGGCCGCCAGCTTTCGACATCGTTGTTGTAGAACGCCACGAGATGCTGTTCGCGGATGGCGGGGATCGTGTCCAGGGCCGGAACCGCGCCGTTGTAGTTCCACACATCGGAATGCGGGCCGGCTTCGTTCTGGAAGTAGGCGTCGCCAGGGCCATCCTGTTCCGTACGCATGCCGGGGATCTCTTTCAGAAGCTTGAGCAAGTGGACGTTCCGATCCTGCGTGTCCCGGTCCTTCCAGCCCGGCTCGTCCACGGGCTGAACGATGAGTTCGGGCCAGCCGCGCGCCCTGCATGCCTCCTGCGCCGTTTGCCAGAACGCCTTATAGGCGGTGTCATACTCAGGCGTCCCCCACTCGGCCACGGCCGCGGCAGCCGGCTGGCCGCTGTCCGACAGCATGATGACGGGTTCTGGGAATCCGAGGGCGGCGTAGGTGTCCATGAAATGCTCGAACCGGGTAGTCCCGTCGAAACCGAGTTCGACGCGGCCATTCTCGATGCTGACTCTCGAGACATCGAGGCCGAAACACAACCCGACGGACGTCATGCCGTGATCGCGCATGTCGGTGAGATCGGCCGTCACCCGCTCGCGCCAGTCCTCGTCGGGGCGCACACCGACGAGACGGTAGTACTCGCCGATCAGGCGGCCCTTGGCCTCCGGCAAGGCGAAGGGGAGGACACGGAGCCGCAGCGGAAGCCGCATCGTGCCCTCGCCGCCCGCCCACCGGGTTCGCAACGTCACCTCGGAAGCATACACCCCGAATTCGGCGTCCGCGGGAACGCGGAACCGCAGCCAGAAGGTGCGGGCGGCGCCCGCGGGCAGGGGTTCGATGGATGCGCCCGGCTCGACGTACGTCGGCATGGACGCGATGAAATCGCCTGAGGAGTAGGTGGTCTTCTTGTCGAGATAGCGGACGCGGCCGAGTTCAACGGCCTCCGCGGGCAGGCGGGCGTCGCCCGCCGTGAGCGGCCCGACGCTCACGGCGGCCTCATCGAGTTCGCGGAGGGCGCGGATGGAGAGCGCGATGGGTTCGACCTCGCCCTGGGCCGCGAAGAGAGCGAGTTGTTCGACGCGTTCGCCCGGCCAGAGCACCGAGTTCGGGAAGACATGGCCGAGTTCGCTCCGGCGGAAGACGTAACAGCCGAGTTGGGCCTCGGCGGCAGTCGGCTCGGGGGCTTGGGCGAGTTCGTAGTAGGCGATCCGTTCAAATCGTTCGCCGCGGCCCTCGATCTGGAAGTTGTCGAAGTAGAGGACGCAGTCCTTCCTGGGCATTCGGAGATAGGGGAAGAACCGCGCGATACGGGCCACGTCGAGATTGGCGGCGAGTACAGACAGCCAGATCTCGACGCGCGTGGTCGAATCGGGGGGGAGCACCTGGCCGCCGAACACGTTTTTCCCATCTGCGTCGTCCACCCGGTAGCTCAGATGCACGGGCTCGGGCTGCGGATTGTGCACGTCGAAGCACAGGACTTCGTCATCCTTGAAGGTTCGCCCGGACGCAACCACGCTCAGGCCCGGCCACGTGTCCTTCTCGCTGCCGGGGAACCGAACCTCGAGGGCCCATTCACCGTCCGCAGCATGGGCCTTGACGCGCCCGCCCTGGCACTGGACGAGCGTAACGCCCGGATAGGATTCGTTCTCGAAGGACTCGATGGGCTCCGCCACTGCGGCCGCACCGATGAACAAAGCCAGACTCAAGGCGGCGAGACTCCGTCCTGATCTCATGAGAAGCATGCTCCTTCTGTCCGTTGTCACCCTCCAAACCGAGGGGGCGACGACGCACTCACCACTCAACCACGTACCGGCCGGCGCCCTCGAGGCCAGCGTCGAACACGAGCCGGCCCTCCTCCACTGAGTGGGCCACGACCCCCAAACCGCCTTGGGTGCCTGCCGCAAGCGCCTTCACACGGGCACGCGCGGTGTCCGCACCCGGCACGATGGCCGCCAGATCGAGGGCAACGGTGAAGCCCTTGTCGCGTGGATACGGGAAGACGGTGAGGGCGCGTTCGCCGCGGTTGATCTTCACCGAGCCGTCTGTAGCGACAGGGCCGAAATCGATCCGGGTGCCCGCTGGATTCATATGGGCTGAGAAGTCCGCCCGTCCTCGCTCGGCCTGCGCGCGGATCGGGGCGAGGTCGGCCAAGGCGATGCTCTTGATGCGTTCGCCGTCGCGTTCGAGTTGAAGCCGGCCGATCAGGATCCGGGCTCCCGAGGTCTGGATGCCTTTCAGGTTGATTCGGTGGCCTTTGAAGAGGCCGATCAGAAGGTCGTACGTATCGAACCCGTCGGCGGGCACCTCGATCTCATAGGGCCCATCGGCGATCACATCGCCGGGCCGCCATTGGCTGGTGGGTGTAGGCGGGTTGTGATCCTGCTGGAACTCGATGTGATCGCTCGCCTCGCCGTGTTCATTCGTAAAATGCACGAAGCAATGGTAGTCCTCGTCGAGAGCTTCTTTCACAATCCACTCGTACTTGACGCGAATCCGGTTGTCTCCAAGGTACTCGAAATCCGCCAGGCGCGGCTCGATGTCAACGCCGGATTGCAGGTAAGGCATGTGAAACGAAGTCCGCGCGTCGACGAAGAGGAACTCGGGGCAGTCGGCATAGTCGGCGAACCGGCCGTCGTGCAGCGTCGTGGACACCGTGGTATCCGGGCCGAGGGCGAGGAACCCCCACTGCGGCAGGAGGCGCCCTTCCACCTCCCACGGCGCCTCGGCCCAGTTCACCCAAACCGTCAACCCGCTGTCGTAGCGGATGCGCTGCCGGCTCCGTTCGCCGAGCGGGAGGGCGACGCTCGCGCTGACGAACCGGCCGTCCACTTCGTATGCGATCTCGGTGGGCATCGCCGTGCCGGCAAGCCGTTGCACCGGGTGCACGAGGTGGTGTTCTTTGGCCACCCATTGGATGTTGGTGACCTGCGAGGCGCCGATGAATCCGGCGTGGCCATACGCGATTTCCTGGGCGCGGTACTTGTCCACCTGTTCGGGGGCGCCGGCGTCGAAGCCCCAGCGGGTGCCGTAGCCGCGCCGGAACCAGCGCTCGTAGTATCCCATGCCGTGGTTCACCATCTGTGGGTGCAGCTTGAGCAGATCGAAATCGAGGAACGGATCGTGATCCTCGCCATCGGCCACCTGCGCCTCGGCACCATCAAAACGCCCGGCCCAGTAGAAGTGGCGCGCGCCCTCGCCGAACAGGGGCCCTTCGTGGGTGTCGCGCATGTACTGGAAGAGCTGGGTATCGTGCTGCACCTTGGCGAGGGCCATGGCCGCCATGGGCTGGGACGCCTCGTGGTCGAGTTGATGCCAGGGGGGGACACAAGTGTGGACGTCGAGGTAGGCGGCGTTCGTGCCGAACCGGCGATGGATCGCGGGGGCGTTCTGCCGCGCATAGCCGAGGGCGCGCGTACACTTGAGCCCGAAGCTCTGGACGCCCGTGCCCGCGTTGAACCAAGCCGGCGACGGCAAACCGTCGGCCCTTAGCACCCGCGCCGAGGGGTCGTACGACGGCGCGTCGGGATAAAGGTCGATGTAGTTCTCGTGGAGCGACCAGATGTAGTTGCAGTCGTTGGCCGCCTTGCCGAAGGCGATCATGCCCTCATCGCCCCCCCACTCGGGATTGGCGGGCAGGTGATCGGGCAGTTTCACGTCGTAGCCGTACCGTTGCCACACGTGGGAGATGATGGCCATGTGATCCACGCCGTTGTCTTTGAGTGCGCGCAGGTTCGCGGCATTGTCCTGAAACGTCCCCCGGTTGAGCCCCCATCCCCACACGTCGAGCATGATGCACGGCCCGAGCAGTGCCAGATACGGGGAGGGCGGATGGGGAATGCTCGGGAGCACCTCGTGCACGTTCGGCGATACGGCCACGTAGCCCAGTTCCAGCAGGGGGTTCCGCGTGCCGTCCGTTTTCGTGTCGTACGCGGCGTGGCCGTGGGGGCATTGGGAGGCGTGCGACACTGTCCAATCGAGGAACCGGCAGGTGAATAGCTTCTCCGCGGGAAGGTAGTTGACGCTACCCTCGAGATAGGGAACCGCGAGAGTCTTGCGGAACGGCGTCTGGCCGTTGTGGCCGAGGGAGAAGGCGGCCAGCACCGGCTGCTCGCAGGCCACATGGACAACCAGCGCCTTTCCGTGTATGGCGAACCGCCACGCGACGCGCACCGGCTCCGGCTCGGCGGGATACTCCCAAAGCACCCGGAGTTCGTCCCCCTCCGGCGACAGGGCCATTTCAATGGCCTTGCCGCCGCGCAGCAGCGTGTCCGAGGCGGGTGCATCGCCCTGTGCCGTGGCGATCACGCCGCCGCCCAGGGCCGGCTGGAAGGCCTGGCCGTCGTCCACCTGCACGATGAAATCGTCGAGCGTCCCCGACTCGGGCTCGTACACGTACGTGATGCGGCAATCGGCCCCCTCGTAGGAGAAGCGGAATGCAGTCCCGTCCTTCGCGATCGCGTTGCGGAAGTCGAGCACGTTGCCCGGCAGGATGCCGTTCCGGGAATCGTTCGCCACGCCCTGCAGGCCGGCGCCGGCCGTAGCGCGATACGCGCGCGCGGCCGTCAGTTCGTCGAGCAGTCCCGTGCGGGCGGCGCCGGCCGTGCCCGCCTGAATGAGGGGATCGCTGAAGTACGAGTAGTCCCAACTCGGGCTGTTGGCGGGGCCGGGCTCCGTCTGCAGGCGCACCGTGATCGTGCGGCCCGCCCAAGGCGCCAAGTCGAACTCGTAGTCGATCCACTCCCCTTTCGCATGATGCAGCCGCGTCAGCTCGTGTTCGCCCTTATCGTCCAGCAGGTAACAACTGAACGTGACGCCGTCGCTGCGATCCGGCACGGCGACGTCAGGCTTCATCGCGATGCCGAAGGACAACGTGAGCGGCGCCGCCTCGGGCAACGCGAGGCGGTAGTCCACCCACACCTTGCCGGGCGGCACGCGCCAGGGCGAATGGAGCAGGATGGCCGGGCGTTCGAGAACGCGTTCCTGGGGCGCATAAGAAATCCCGCTCGCATCCGTGAAATGCCCGAGCCACGACACCGGCATCTCGACGGGTTCCTGGCCGTAAGACTGGTATGCAACGCGGTACATGCCGACATCGCTGAGCCGCGTCTGCCCTGGCGGAATGAAAACGGTGAGGTCGGATGTGGCGGCGCCTGCCGACAACGTAATCGCGGCAACAGACAAGAGAGCGGTTGTACTCATGGGATACCTCCGTTGCATACAGAGCCGCAAGTACGCCAACCTGCGGCGCGATTCGCCCGGCTCCGATTGTACAGCATGCCGGCCCGGACTGCGAAGGGCGGCCGGCGTGCCGTGTGCGATCCCTGGCGGTGTTGACGGATCAGAACGAGATCCACGCCAGATCGCTGATGACCATCTTCACCGCCGAGTTCCGCTCGGAGTTGATGCCGATGAGCAGGCCGTGAATCTGCTCGGGCTGCAACCCGCCATCCGGATCGGGCTTCGAGTAGGAGGCCCAGTGGGCATCCTCAAACAGGACGATGGCGCGTTGCGGCGTGCGCAGCGCCGCGTCGATGGTGGTTCCGGCGATGTAGCCCGCGCCGTCCTCCTCGAAGAACTGCACGCGCACCGTGCCCTCTCCCTCAAGCACTTGAAGCGAGAAGGCCAGTCCGTCGTGCGAGGCCCGCGGGCGTTCCGCGGCTTCGAGAACGAGCCGGGGATATCCCCACGGATCGCCCTCCGCAAACTGCATCTCGAAAAGCACGCCGCCGCCATCCGCGGCCCGGTGCGTCATCGTCGCGCCGCCCACGATGTTGTCCTGCCAGCGCTCGGGGGTGTCCGCGCCGGGCAGGGGATCGGAGGTGGTGGGTTGCAGACTGCCGGGCATCGCAGCCAGCCGGAACGCGAGCACGGGGCGCCCGGCGGCGCCGAACCGGCCCCGAAGCCGGATCCACGCACCCGAAACCGCGTCGCGATCGTTCCCGGGAATGGTGACGCGGAGGGGCACGAGTTCCCGCTCAAAGGGGGCCAGTTCGATGGACTGCGCAGCGGGCTCGACGCGCCAGCGCTTCGGGGCCTCGACGGCCTTGAACCGCCCCGCGACGCGGGCGGCGCTGAAGTTGTACACCCACACCGGCACCTCGGTTTCGACGCCGGCCTCGATCTCGTAGGCCTGTTTCGTCAGTTGGGCGGCCGGCTTGGGCATCTGCGCCTGGAACACCACCGGCGACGGCTCGCCCTTGCGGCAGGCGGCAGGCTTCGGCGGGCCATCAAGTGCCAGGCTGCCTGCCTCTCCGGCGGGCAACACGAGAAACACCGGGGCCGTGCCGAGCGTGGCGGGCATGTCGGCGCCGAGCGATCGGCCCAGATAGTCGTACACGGTTTCCACGCGCAAGCCGCCCGGCAACGGCCAATCGCAGGGCGCATCCGCCCACGCCACGAGCACGTCGCGTTCGAGGCCGTCCGGCCGGGCGCGGAAGACATAGATCTGGGCCCCGGTGCGTTCGTCGCCGGGCACCCGGCCGACGCTACGCGCGCCCGCGAGGAGCCGGCCTACGGCCGCAAAGGCCACGTAGCCGGGACGGGGAGTCCGATCGTGCCGGAGGAGCCCGAACTGGATCCCGTGTTCGAGGTAGTTGCCGAGGATGAAGAAGAAATGCCGGTTGACGCCGGCCGCGAGGCTGCTCGCATAGGACTGGGCAATGAACTCCGCTTGGCGGATGTCGTCTTCCGGCGTCATCTCGCCCCACGGCGCCTCGGTGACGAACGGCAGGCGGACGCCGCACTCCGACAACCAGATCGGGCGTCCAGAGGCGCCCGCCAACGCCACTTCGAAGCCTTTGGAGTAAGCGTGCGGGCGGCTGTAGGTGTGGATGTTGTACGTGTCGAAGTACGGCCAAACCTCGCTCTGGAGCACGCCTTCGGTGTGAAGCGGCCCGCCCGGGCCTGCAAACACGTTCCAGCCCACGACGACATCGGGATCGCCCGCTTTGAAGCCCAGATAGGCCGCCTTCTGGAGCGCGGCCATCTCGTCGATGGTGTGGCCGCCGAATCCGTCGATGTTGGCCTCGTTCCACGGCTCCCAAGCCTGTATGGAGCCCTTGTAGCGGCGGGCCATCTCCTCGCAGAACCGGTAGAGATCCCGCAGATCGCGGGGGAACCGCCGGGTTGCCTCGTCACCGTCGAGGGCCGGATCGATGGCCCATTTAGGCGTGCTGTGGAACACCTGCAACACCTTGAGCCCCTGTTGCCGGGAGAGTTCCGCCGACGAGTCGTAGTTGGTGGTGGGTGGCACAAACTTGCCCGGCTCCGGTTCCAGTTCTCGCCAGGTGATGCGATCCCGAATCCAGTTGGCGCCGGCAAGCGCGGCAAGGCGCACGAAGTCTTCCTGCGCGCGGGCGTCACTTCGTGCAAACCAGGCCGTGGCCGAGTCGATACAGATGGGCGAGTCCTGTGGGGTGGGCACCGCGAGCGGCGCGAGCACCGCGGCCGTCGTGGCGGCGACGCGTGTGCCCTCTGCGTCCAGGAACTCGACGCGATACCACCCGATGCCGAGCGCGCCGAGGGCGGCGCGGGCCGGCGTCCCGGCCAAGGCCCCCGATGCCACGGTTGCGCCGGCGTCGTCAACGGCCCGGAATCGCGTGGCGCCCTTGGCGTCGCCGGGCGCGGCCACCTCTACCGATTCCCCGAGCAGAAAAACGTTGCCGGGATGAGTCGCCTCGACGGCAGGCACCGTCCGTTCAACCGCGATCAGCGAGTCCCACAAGTCGCCGTGTCCGGCAGCGTGCGCCGGGCCGGCCCAGGCCAGCGCACACAGCATGACGGCCAGAGCCACCGTCCACATCGAGCCAGCAGAGAGCGGTTTCATCGTTGGTTCCTTTCGCGGCTCACTTCGCCCGCCGCAATCGCCCCCACAGGAGGGCGGACACCCACAGCCCAATACACACGACGGCCAGTACGGCCGAGATCGGCCGATCCACAAACGCAGTCAAACTCCCTTTCGAGCCCGTCAGCGTCTGAATGAAGCGCTCTTCGAGGGGCCCGCCGAGAATGATGCCCAGCACAACCGGGCCGAGGGGGATCTGCCACCGTTCGAGCAGGAACCCGAGCACACCCATCCCGAGCATCACCCAGACGTCGAAATAGCTCGCGTTAATGGCGTACGCGCCGACAACACAGAACAGGAGTATGGCCGGGAGCAAGACGCGCCGGGGCGCCCGCACCACATAGCCGCCGAGCTTGATCGCGGCCAGGCCGATGGGGATGAGCACCAGGTTGGCGAGCACGAAGACGAGGTAGATGCTGTAGACGAGCACGGGCTGCTTCTCGAAGATCTCCGGGCCGGGCCTGACGTTCTTCATCAGCAGCACGCCGATGACAATGGCGGTGATGGAATCGCCCGGGATGCCGAACACAAGGGCGGGAATCCACGTGGCGGCGAGGGCGGCCGAGTTGGACGCGCTGGCGTCGCCGATGCCTTCCAGTGCGCCGCCTTCATGCGTTTCCGCCTTGGCGCTGAACCGCTTAGATGCGGCCAAGGACACCCATGCGCCGATGTCGGCGCCAGCCCCGGGCAGCATGCCCACGAGCGAGCCGATGGCGCCGGAACGCAGGAAATGCCGTTTGCGCCGCATCAGCAGCGCCAACGCCGGGCCGGCCACCCCCACCAAGGAGTCAGCAATGAAGCGCCCGAGTCCCAGGCGCCCGCCGGCCGGCCCCTTGGGGCTGGCCGCGCTGGCTCCGGCCGGGGCCTGATCGAGCGACAGCATGTTGCGCAGCACCTCGGATACGCCGAACAGGCCGATCATCGCCGGGATGAAGTTGATGCCCTGGAACAGCTCCGGCCGGCCGAAGGTGAAGCGGGCCTGGGCGTGGACGGCGCTCAGGCCTACCGTCGAAAACAGCAGGCCGAGGAGCAGCCCGAGCGTGGCGTGCAACGTCGAGCCGCGGGACACCACCACGGCGCAACTGAGTCCGAGTAGATATAGCCAGAAGTACTCGGCCACGCTGAACCACGTGGCCACAGAGGCGAGTTGGCGGCCCACGATCATGAGGACGGCCGCGCCGAACAGGCCGCCCACCACGCTGAACACGAGGCACACGCCGAGGGGGCGATTAGGCTCGCCACGCCGGGTGAACGCGTAAGCGTCGTCGGCGTAGGCCGCCGAGGCGGGCGTGCCGGGAATGCGGAGCAAGGTGTTCGGGATGTCGCCCGCGAAAATGGCGCAGGCCTCCATCGTAACCACGGCGGCCAACGCGGGAATCGGCTCGAGCCAGTAGGCCAGCGGCACGAACAGCGCCACGGCCATCGTCGCGGTGAGCCCGGGGATGGCGCCGACGAACACGCCGTACACGGCGGACAACACGATCACCATCCAGACGGTGGGCGAGCAGAACACCTGAATGCAGGCCTGCTGGATGGACTCCGCCATGCTATCCCCCCCACCAGCCCGCGGGCAGCGGCACACGGAGATACACGGCGAACACCTGGTAGACGCACACCACCAGAACCACGGACACCGCGGCGGCGGTGTACCACCGCACACCGAAGCGCCACAACAGCACGAACAGAAGGACGCCGGCCGTCAAGAGGAACCCCAGCCATTCCGCCAGGGCAATGTAGGCCACCACCGCCCCGCACACCAGGGCGATGCGGGCGAGCCCTTGCCGCGTCACGCGCTCGGCGTCGGCGCCCCGGCGCAGCGTACGTGCCGCGATCAGCACGATCAGGTTCACCGCGAGCAACGCGCCCAACACCCACGGGAAGAACATGGGCCCGAACCGCTGCGCCTGCCCCTCCTGGAACGCCTCGCTCTTCAGGATCTCGCCAAATCGGACATCGAGTGCGGCCAGGGAGGCCTCGAAGCGATCCGCCGGTTCTGCCGCGGGGTTGAAGCCCGAACGGGCCATGAATCCCAGGTATTCATCGCTCGTTGCCACGGATGCGACGGCCTCGGCGAGCCGGTTGAGCCGGGCCGGGCTGACGCCTTTGGGCAACATGAGGCCGCGCCACGTGCCCATGGCCCAGTCCTCGCCCTGCTCCTTGAGCGTGGGCACCGCCGGATACGACGCGAGCCGTTCCGCCGCCATGAGCCCGAGGCACCGGATCCGGCCCGCGTCGAGGAGCGATTGCGCCTCGGGGAGGCTACAGCAAACGACGTCGACGCCCCCGGCCATCAGTTCCTGGAGCGAGGGCGCGGCCCCGTTGATCGAGATCCAGATCATATCCGCCGCGTCGAGCCCTGCCGTGGCCAGCCAGCCCACGAGGCTCACGTGCCAGATGCCGCCGTGGGCCGTGCCGGACGCGCGCAACGTGCCCGGCGCGCCGCGAACGGCCGCCTCGAGTTCCGCCAGCGACGCCCAAGGCCCATCGGCCCGCACGAACAACGCCGCATCGTCCCGATTCACGAGCATGAGCGGCTGGAAATCGCGGTAGGTGATGTTGGTAAGGCCGCGCCAGTGCAGCATGTTCAACTCGGCCGTGGCCAGGCACAGGGTGTAGCCGTTGGGCCGGGCCAGCATGCCCCGCGTGTGCCCTGTCACCCCCGCGCCGCCCGTCGCGTTCACCACGTTCACCGGCACGCCCAATTCCCCTTCGAGCCGGGCCGCCAGGTGCCGCGCCACCCGATCTGTCCCGCCCCCCGCCGACCACGGGCAGATCAACACCACCGGCCGGCTCGGAAACGGCGCTTCCCGTCCGCAACCGGCCACGACGCACGCGAACAACGCCGTTGCCGACAACGCTGCTGCCAACATCCGCGTTGTGAAGAGGGCACTGCCCGTGCGGTGCGCACGTCGGGTGTGCGATGGACTCGGCAATGGAACTCCTTCCACGCGGGGCGCATCCCCCATTCCTCCTGCGCCACCGCCAGCCCCATGATCTACGGAATCGAGCCCCGAGAGTCAAGGAACGGGGCTTCGCATGAGGCGGCGGGGCGCATGAGGCGGCGGGGCTGGGTAACGGGCCGGTTGGTGTGTTATGCTCCCGGGCGTATCCGGCGGCGATGGGGCCGGCGCCCGGAAGAATGCCCCGCCGTTCGTTTTTCGTCCTGAGGAGACTGTGCGTTGGAACAGACTAGGCCGATGTCGATCGCGCTGACGGGCCCGTCCGGGCACGTGGGCTGCAACCTGATCCGGGCGCTGCTTGGGGCCGGGCACCGGTTGAGGGCGCTGCTGTACCCTGGAACCGCGATTCCCCAAGGGCTGGACGTGGAGCCGGTGCGCGGAGACGTGCTGGACGAGGACTGCCTGCGCGCGGCGTTCGACGGTGCGGAGGTGGTGTATCACCTGGCGGCGGTGATCACGCTGCGCGCACGGGACGATGAACGGGCACGCCGGGTGAACGTCGAGGGGACGCGCAACGTCGTGAAGGCCTGCCGGGAGTGCGGGGTGCGGCGCCTCGTGCATTTCAGTTCGATTCACGCGTTGTCGGCGCATCCTGCGGGCACCGTGATCGACGAAACGCGGCCGCTGTGCGAAGGGACGCGAGCCTTGGCCTACGATCGCTCGAAGGCCGACGCGGAACGGGTGGTGCTGGCGGCCGTGGAGCAGGATGGGCTCGACGCGGTGATCGTGAATCCGACAGGCGTGATGGGGCCGCACGACTACGAGCCGTCGCGCATGGGCCGGGCGTTGATCGATCTGTGCCGGGGCAAGATGCCGGCGAGCGTGGGCGGCGGATTCAACTGGGTGGACGTGCGGGACGTGTGCCTGGGCGCGATAGCGGCGGAGCAACGGGGGGCGCCGGGCGAGCGCTTCATCCTGGGGGGCGAATACCTCACCATGAGCGAGATCGCCCAGATTCTGTACGAGTTGACGGGGGCCAAGCCGCCGTCATGGTGCGTGCCGCTTTGGTTGGCCCAACTTGCACTCCCCTTCGCCGCGCTGCACGGGTTCCTCACGCACAAGGAGCCGTTGTTCACGCGGGCGTCGCTCTATGCCCTGTGCAATCATCAGCAGGTGAGCCACGAAAAGGCCGCGCGCGTGCTCGACTACCAGCCGCGCCCGATCCGGCAGACGCTTGAGGACACGGTGGCCTGGTTCCGAAGCGTGGGGTACCTCTGACGTCGTGAGCGGGTTCGAGACACAACTCTACGACGGCCTCCTCATCGCCGGCCTGGCGTGCGCGGCGGGGGTGTTCGTCTTGCTGCACTTCGTGACGGCGCCGTACGGCCGGCACGCCCGCACAGGCTGGGGGCCTTCCATCGGCAGCGTGAGCGGCTGGGTACTCATGGAGACGCCCGCCGTGGCCGTATTCGCTGCGTTCTTCCTGTCCGGGCACGGATGCCGGCCCGGATGGGTGTGGGTGTTTGTCGCCTTGTGGGAATTCCACTATGTCCAGCGGGCCCTCGTGTTTCCGTTCCGACTCCGGGAGGCGGGCAAGCGGATCCCCGTGCTGATCGTCGTGTTCGGCATCATCTTCAACGTATACAACGGCTACCTGAACGGCCGGTATCTGGGCGTCCACGGCGGCGCATACGGCCCCGCGTGGTTCGCAGATCCGCGATTCCTCGCGGGCGCGGCGGCGTTCGCGGCGGGGATGGCCATCAACCTGCACTCGGATCACATCCTCCGCAACCTGCGGCAGCCGGGCGAGAGCGGCTACCGGATCCCGCAGGGCGGGCTGTTCCGGTGGGTATCGTGCCCGAACTACTTCGGCGAGACGCTGGCCTGGGCCGGCTGGGCCGTGGCCACGTGGTCGCTGCCGGGCCTGTTCTTCGCTGTGTGGACGGCGGCCAATCTCCTGCCGCGCGCGCGCGCCCATCATCGCTGGTATCTCGCCCACTTCGCCGAATACCCGACCGCGCGCAAGGCCATCGTTCCGTATCTGTATTGACGCAGCGCTGGACGCGGCGTCCTGTGCTGCGTGTTGAAGCCGAGCGCGTATCCGTGGGACAATCGCCCGCCTACGTAGCCCCGGGGTGCCCGTGGTGCGCGGGCAATCAACCCTTACAAGAGGAGTGAGTCTCCGTGCAAGAACGCCCCACAACCGATCCGCACCGGCCGCAATACCATTTCCTGCCGCCGGCGAACTGGATGAACGATCCCAACGGGCTGATCCAGTGGAAGGGGCAGTATCACCTGTTCTACCAGCACAACCCCGGCGAGGCCGTGTGGGGCAACATGCACTGGGGCCACGCCGTGAGCGCCGACCTCATCCACTGGCGCCACCTCCCCATTGCCCTAGCCCCCGAACCGGACGGGCCGGACGCCTTCGGCGTGTTCTCGGGCTGCGCCGTGGACAACGACGGCATTCCGACGCTGGTGTACACGGGCGTCGCGCCGCCCGAGACGCAGTGCATCGCCACGGGCAGCGACGATCTCGTGACGTGGACGAAGTACGAGGGCAATCCTGTCATCGCGGGGCCGCCGGACGAGTTCGAGGTGACGGGATTCCGGGATCCGAAGGTGTGGCGCGACGGCGACACGTGGGACATGGTGGTGGGCTCGGGCATCGAGGGGAAAGGGGGCGCCGTTCTGCTGTATCGCTCGCCCGACCTCATCAATTGGACGTATCTGCGCCCGCTCCACATCGGCGACGCAGACAAGACCGGCCCGATGTGGGAG
>JAFGTL010000373.1 GCA_016934125.1 Candidatus Hydrogenedentota bacterium | reverse complement strand
GGGACACGGAAGACACCTCAGGTGTCCCCGATGTTCATATCCGGAGCCGCAAAGGCGATGGCCAATGCCGAGAGGGGGATTCGGGAGACGTGTGTCAAGCGGCCGCCTCGAGGTGCGCGTCCGGAGCGTTCAGGTGTCCCCTGTTCGCACCCGCGCCACCAGAGCGAAAAGGCCGGACTGTCACAACCGGAGCCGCGTCCTGTGGACGCGGCGTAGGTGCGACTGTCCCTCGCCTTTTTCGCGGCCTTCACGCGGATTCCGGAACGGTGCCCCCCGGAGCCAGCGCGCACGGAGCGAGCGTTGAAGAACGCGCAGCGTTCTTCCTATGTGCCCGAGGGCGCGCAGCGCCCGTGTTTTGTCGCGTTCAAGGCGCGGCCCCGACGCATCAGCTCCGCCTTTGCGCCGAGATCAAGCCTGTGGTGTACACTACCGTTCGGTTTCCGCGCCTGTTGCGGGCGCGTCGAGGAAGGGAGCCCGGAATGACTTCACCACGGCGGATCATGACCCCGTTGGCAACGGCCTCGCTTGTCTTCGCGAACGTGTTGCACGCCCATGCGGCGTTCGATCTCGGCACGGCCCGGCTTGAGATTGACGGCCAAGGCCGGGCGGCCATCGCGTTCGACGGCGAGGGCGAGCCCTGGCCCGCGTCGCCGGAACCGTTCGTGCAACTCACGATGGACGGCGTCTGTCTTGTTCCGGAGCGCGTGGTTATCGAGAACGGCACACTGACGGCGCAGTTCCCGGGCGGCGCCTCATGCGCGTTCACCATAGAGTGCGGGCCCGGCTTCGCCCTGTTCACGCTCACGCGGCTTGAGGCCCCCGCCGATCCCGAGCGACTAAGCCTGTTCACGCTGCCCGTGCCTCGCTCCGCCGAGATCATGAACACGCTCAATGCGGCCCGCACGGACACCCGGACGGTAGCGCTTTCGGCGGCCGAGCCGAACGTACACGCCTTTGTGCAAACCCGCGCGCGCAACGACGCGGATCGCGACGGGTGCTCCCACGAACTCGTGCAGGCGGACGAGGCCAAGGCCGGCCGGGCTGCCGCACGATACACCGCCACCTGTAACGAGACGCCCGCGGGCTGGAGCCTGTGCGGCCGCCGCTTTCCGGCACCCATCGACCTCACCGGGCTCAAGGCCGTCCGCGCCTGGATTCACGGCGACGGCAACGGGCAACAACTCAAGATCCAA
The DNA here is from genome assembly GCA_016934125.1 of Candidatus Hydrogenedentota bacterium. Classification (GTDB taxonomy): domain Bacteria; phylum Hydrogenedentota; class Hydrogenedentia; order Hydrogenedentales; family SLHB01; genus JAFGTL01. Next base: position 4,389 of record JAFGTL010000373.1, on the reverse strand, counting down.
CTCCTCGACGACGCGGGCGGCTACCGCGACTCCTACATCCCCATCACCTTCGAAGGATGGCAACAGGTGACGATCGCGGATCCCGCCGCGGACACCCTCGACGCGGGCCGCGTCCGTCATCTCAATCTGTATTACAACGGCCTGCCCGCAGGCCGGCAGGTGACGTGCCTGATCGATCAGATCGAGGCGGTTGTCGATCGCGATGGGCACGAGGAGGCCGTGCTGCTCGAAGATTTCGAGTCGGCCACCTTCCCGTTCCTGCAGCAGGCCGCGGTCACCCTCAATCTCGAAACCCTCGCGGCCCACGGCATCCAGCCTGCCCGCTTCGGCATCATCGCGGCGCCGAACGCCGACTTCCTGGACGCCATGCAACGCTTCGAAGCGGCGGCCGGGCTGCCGAGCCCACATCCCGGGGGCGTGTGGAACAAGCGATCCCCCTGGATCAAGCGCTCCTACCTGTTCATCACCCGGTTCGACGAGTCCCAGTTCGACGACGTGGTCGCCATGGCGAAGCGCGGCGGGTTCGACATGATCCTCATCCTTCAGTCCTCGTGGGCGCGCGCCACCGGGCACTACGAGGTCAATGCGGACAACTTCGGGGGCGGTCTCGACGCCTTGGCCGCCACGATCCAGCGGTTCAAACAGGCCGGGTTCCACGTCGGCCTCCATTTCCTCGGCCCGTCCATCTATCCGCCCGATCCCTATCTCACGCCCGTGCCCGATCCGCGCCTGTTCAAGGATGCGGAGGCCCGGCTCGCCGCCGACATCGACGAGCAGGCCGGTTTTGTGCCCGTCGCGGAACCCCCCGAGGCCTTCCCCGCGGAAGATGGGGGATACCTCGGCGCCGGCGCGGTGCTCCAGATCGGCGACGAGTTGATCCAGTACGGTTCGCGCGCCATGGAAGCCCCCTTCGGCTTCGCGGGCTGCACCCGCGGCATCCTCGGCACGGCGGCCGCCCCTCACCCCGCGGGCAGCCCCGTCATGCACCTCAAGAAGTCGTACGGCTACTTCCTCTTCGACATGGACACCTCGCTGCTCGATGAGGTCTCGACGAACTTCGCCCGCGTGGCCAACGCCTGCGACATCGACATGATCTACTTCGACGGCTCCGAGCGCCTCCAGGGCGATCACTGGTATTACAACGCCCGCCTCCACAAGGCCTTCTTCGACAAGCTCGCCCGCAAGGATATCCTCATCCAGGCCAGCAGCTTCAGCCACTACTCGTGGCATATCCTCGCCCGCAGCGCCTCGGCCGACGGCCACGGCGACATCAAGGGTTACCTCGATGAGCGCTCGGGGTGGCTCGACGCGTTCAAACGCAATGCCATGCCCCTCGACATCGGCTGGTACTACGGCTACGACCCCGGGGTCACGCCCGACGTCTTCGAGTACGTGCTCGGCGCCACGATCGGCTACGACTCGTCCATGTCGTTCCAAGTCTCCCTCGATGCCGCATCGAGGCATCCCTTCGTCGGCGAGATCCTCGATCTGATTGCGGGCTACGAGCGCCTGCGCCTCTCGGGGCGCGTGCCCGAGGACATGCGCGAGCGCCTCCGCATCGATCCGGCCCTGGCCGGCGTCAAGGAACCCGAGGCCCGCGCGGCCCTCCTCGACCTCCGCCGCGAATACCGGCTGATCGGCGATGACGCCGGGGAGGCGCTCCAGCGCGTCGTCTACGAGGCCTGGCACGAGGTGAGCCCCGCCGTACCCGAGAGCGCCGAGTGGCCGTTCGAGGTGCGCCAGGGCCCCGCCGCCCTAGGCGTCCAGGTGCACTTGCCCGCCGGGCGATGGCTCGCGCCCGGCCCGTCTTATCGCGGGGATGACGCCATCACCCTCGAGTCCTTCGACGATCTCGCCCCCTACCTGCCGCCATCCGGCGCAACGCTTGACGGGGTGAGCCAGTCTATCTCGCAGTCCGAGGAAGGCGCGCCCTCAGGCGCGCCTGAAGGCGGCCGCTACGCCGTATACACCGCCGAGAGCGCCCGGGCCGACGCGGCCGGCTGGGCCGTCACCGGCAAGCGGTTCGATCCGCCCCTCGATTTGGCCGCGCACAAGGTCATCGGGTTCTGGTTGCGGGGCGACGGTAAGGGGGGCTCGTTCAAGCTGCAACTCCTCGACGGGGCCAAGGCGGCCGACTTCTACATCCAGAACGACTACGAGGGGTGGCGCTATCAGCAACTCGTGCCGGCCGAGCCCAACCCCATCGACTACGGCAGGGTGACGGCCCTCAACTTCTACTACAACGGGCTGCCCGCCAAGACCACCGTGTCCTGCGCCATCGACGACGTGAAAGCCCTGCCGCAGGCCGACGTTTCCCGGCTCGTCGAGCCCTGGGTCGAGGTCGACGGCCACCGGATCGCGTGGGACGGCACGCTCACGGCCGGCGAATATGTGTTCCTATGGCCCGGCGAGCCCTGGAAACGGTACGGGCCCGACCGCCGCGAGCCCGAAACCGGTACGGGCGTCACGCCCACGTACGCCCTCTCCCAAGGCCCGCATACCGTCCGCTTCGGCAGCACGGGCGCCCCGATGACGGCGCCTCGCGTCCGGCTCACGCTCCAGCCCGCCGAGCGGCACGCCCTCCCGTGAAGCGCCGGCCGGCCGGCGAAGAGCATTGACACCCGGCGGCCGCTGAACGAGAATGGGGAGGAGAGGTAGGGGCAGGCAGCCATGACGATGCACCATCGGAGGACATGGCGCCATCCCGGGCCGCCGGAGTTGGTGGCGGTGGCGCTGCTCGTGCTCACGGCCGCACTCGTCACGCAGTGGTGGCGCGCGGTAAGCCATCCGGTGTGGGAGGAGACGGCCGGCCGCGTCGTGCGCGGCGAGATCGAAGTCATCCGCGAGCATTCGCGGCCCGAGGAGCGGCGCGTACGCCTCGACTACGCCTACAACGTCCACGGGGTCGAGTACACGGGCGAGTACAAAGGATTCTGGCCGGCCATCGACAGCCCCAACGCGCTGCCCCCGGATAGCCTCGAACGCCTCACGGAACCGGGCCATCCGCTCGTCGTGCTGTATCACGGCGGCAATCCGGCCAAGAGCCGGCTCCACTACGCGGGGACGGCGCGCCGGGTGTGGTACGGGGTGCTCGCGCTGGCGGCCGGGTTGATGGCGCTGTTCTATTGCCTGAGCGTGTATCCGGTGTGGCGGGGCGGGCCGCTCACGCGTTCTCGGGCCCATCCTTAGCGGGCGGATACTTGATCCGCAGGTGAAGCTCTTCGAGTTGGCGCGGCGTAACCTCGCTCGGGGCGCCCATCATGAGATCCTGGGCCTTCTGGTTGAAGGGGAAGGCGATCACCTCGCGGATGTTGGGCTCGTCGGCGAGGAGCATGACAATCCGATCGAAACCCGGGGCGATGCCGCCGTGAGGGGGCGCGCCGTAGTGGAACGCGTTCCACAGCGCGGGGAACTTGGTGCGGACGGTGTCTTCCTCGTAACCGGCGATGGCGAAGGCCTTTAGCATGATGTCGGGGCGGTGGTTGCGGATGGCGCCGGACGACAGCTCGATGCCGTTGCACACGATGTCGTACTGGTAAGCGAGGATATCGAGCGGATCCTTCGTTTCGAGGGCCTCGAGCCCGCCCTGGGGCATCGAGAACGGGTTATGGGAGAAATCGATCTTCTTCTCGTCCTCGTTCCACTCGAACATCGGGAAATCCACGATCCAGCAAAACGCCGCGACGTCTTTGTCGATGAGGCCGAGGGCGTCGCCGAGGTAGAGGCGCACCTTGCCGAGGAGGGCGTTCGTTTCGGCGCGATCGCCCGCCCCGAAGAAGAGGGCGTCGCCATCCGCGGCGCCGGTGCGCTCGACGAGGGCGGCCCGCTCGCGCTCGCAGAGGAACTTGACGATGGGCCCCTTCATCTCGCCGTCGCGCAGGGCGATCCACGCCAACCCCTTGGCGCCCTCCTGTTTAGCAAAGGCCTCCGCGTCGTCGAAGAACTTGCGCGGGTTGGCCGCGACGCCCGGGGCGTTGATGACTTTGACGGCCCCGCCCGCCTTGACGGCGCCGCTGAACACCTTGAACTCGGACTCGGCGAACACGTCCGTCATGTCCGCCATTTCGAGGCCGAACCGGAGGTCGGGCTTGTCGGAGCCGTACTTGGCCATGGCCTCGGCATAGGGGAGCCGGGGGAAGGGCTCGGCGAGGATCTTCTTTGAGGACAACTCCTTGAACAGCAGGCACATAAGCGCCTCGACCTCGGCGAACAGGTCGTCCTGGGTGATGTAGGACATCTCGATGTCGATCTGGTAGAACTCGCCCGGGCTGCGGTCGGCGCGCGAGTCCTCATCGCGGAAGCACGGCGCGATCTGGAAGTACTTGTCGAACCCCGAGATCATGAGGAGCTGCTTGAACTGCTGCGGCGCCTGGGGCAGGGCGTAGAATT
>JAFGTL010000372.1 GCA_016934125.1 Candidatus Hydrogenedentota bacterium | reverse complement strand
TTTCCCTTTCCCGGGGTGGCGCTCCGCACCTTCGGCGCGTCGCTGACCCCGGGCTCGAAGCCTGTCATGCCCCTTCGGGGCATCGCCGGGTGCGAGTGACCCTCCCGGTGAAGTGTGTCGTCCCGATTCGTCACGCCTCTCCCGCGGCCTTCGGGGCATCGCCGGGGACTGGAGGGCGGGGACTGGAGGGACACAAGACTCGATTGGACAATCAGTTTTCCCAGGACTCGGGCGGGATGTCGCGGATGATATCGCAGGGGAAGTGCCTGTTCGCCTGCAGGTCGCCGAGAATGGCGCGCAGTTTTCTGTAGCGAAAGAACTGGTTTTCGGGAAGCGCGAGGATTTCCGAGACTGAATACCATTCTGCGGAGAGGATATCCTCGGGGGCCGGCACGGGCTCCGTCCCCTCGTCAGCCCGCGCGAGGAAGACGTAATTGAGCCCTCCCCCGGCGTGGCGGTAGATGCCGAGGAGGCCGCTTGGCTGGATATCGAGTCCGACTTCTTCGTGCACCTCACGGCATGCGGTGTCGACAGGCGACTCACCCTCTTCCGCGTGGCCCCCGGGAAGGTTCAACTTCCCGTACACGCGAGGGTCGGCCTCGCGAACCAGCAAGATCTCGTCGTTCTCATTCCGAATGACGACACTCGATGCGAACATGCCTTCTCCTTCGGGCTCAGAGCGCCGCGCGGGGGAGGCCGGTGGCGGCGATGCGGAACAGGACGCGGAGGGCGGTGTTGCTCGATCCGAACAGTTTGGTGGCGAGGATGACGGCGCGCACGCTCCGGCGGGAGATCTTGACGTCGGCGCCGGAGGTGAACGCGGGGTTCCGGCGGATCTTGCGCAGGGTGAGCACGGCCATGCCGAGGGCCCACAGGCAGAACTCGCGGATGCCGCGCTCGCTCTTGGGGATCAGGAGCGTGTACGCGAGGGCGTTTTCGAGATGGCGGCGGGTGACGCCCACGAGATCGAGCAGCCCCCGTTGGAAGGCCTCGCCGTGGTTGGCGGCGGACAAGTCCTTCAAGTCGAAGCCGTAGGGCTCGAAGGCCTGTTGCGGCAGCCAGCACACGTTCCGCGCTTTGTCGTCCCAGATGTCTTTCAGGATATTCGTCATCTGGAGCCCTTGCCCGAAGCACACGCACAAGCCGCGCAACGCCTCGCACCGTTCCGCGGCGCCGGGCGAATGGGCACAGAAGAGTTCCGTCAACATCTCGCCCACCACCCCGGCCACGTGGTAGCAGTACTCGTCGAGGTGGCGTTGATCGCGCAGGCCGTGGGCGAACTGGCCTTCCTGGAACCGTTCCATGCCTTCCGACATGACGCGCACGCACCGGAGCAGGGCGGCGCGATCGGCCGGGGTGAAGCTGTGGGTGATGCGGATGACGCGGGCCGTGTTGCGCACGAGATCGCGTTCGGCGTCGAGGGTGCCGCCGGTGAGTCCGGCCGCAAGCCGTTCGCCGAAGGGCCCGGGCGGGGCGTCGCCGGCCACCACCGCGACGAACTCGTCGCCATACCGGAGCTTCTCGTCGACGCCGAGGGCGTCCGAATCCTCGATAGTGTCCGCTATCCGGCACAGGAGGTAGGCGTTGCCTACGACGGTGCGGAGATCCGGGCGGAGCCGCGGGATCGTGAGGGCGAACGTACGCGACACGCCCTGCAGGATAGCGTCCTGGTAGGCGAGGTCGTCGTTCGGTGCGCCGGGGCACGGATCTGTCTGGACGGATTCGGCCATTGCCGGGTGGCCCTGTGTTGAGCTGGCGTTGCGTTCAAGAGAGTATCGCGCGCGTCCGGCGCCGTTCAAGCGCAGGCGGGCGCTGCCTCACGTATCCCCGGTTTCCATCGTCCGCCATGCGGAGGCACAAGACACACACTCCGGCCTGCTTTCAGGAATTCCGGGGACATGTGCCAAGCGCCGCCTCGGCGCGACCACGTATCCCCGGAATTCCCAACGCCCCAACACCGGCACGGCGCTATTTGTCCAGCAGTTCCCGCCATTTCTTGCTTCCCGGCGCGGACTGCACCCTCCGGCGGAGTTCCATCCAATTGGCGACTTCGCCCCACACCACGTGGCGGGGGGTGAGTTCGGCGCGGAGGCCCTGCAACGCCGCGATGTGCCCGGCCACCTCCTCGTCCGTCATGCTTTCCGGGCGCGTCACGCCGTACACGAGGGCCATCACGTCCCGCGTGCGTTCGAGATGGACGAGCCCGTCCCGGAAAAACTGGATTCGCGCCTGCACCATGGCGTCGTCGTTCTGGGCGGCCCGGGCGGCGGCGTCGAGCATGTCATGCGCGGGCGCCAGGATCTCGTCCGTGTACAAAAAGGGCAACGCCCGCCACCACGCGCGCGATCCGCTGGTGCCGAGATCGTGCTCCTCGCGCGCTCTATCGAACAGGCTCTTCCCTTCCCCGGCGCGCCCGGCGGTGGCCGTCGCGGAATGGGAGGGAGTGCCCCCGGCGCGCCCGGCGGCCGGCGCCGACACGCAGTTCGTGGTGTACTCCTCCCAATAGCGGATGTAGCGGTCGATATCGCCCTTTGCGTTGCCGAAAGCGGTGCAGTACTCGTCGATAACCTCGTCAACGGACATGTCCGGCCGCACCGACAAGCGCGCGATGAGGTAGTAACACGGGCCCTGGGTGCCCCAGTAGCCCAGAAGCGCGTCGAAATCAAAACCGAGCATGGAGTGTTCGTAGGCGAACTTGAAGTAGTCGCCCATGGCGTGGAGAGGGTTAATCGGCGCGATGGCGCCCGTATGCCACCAGTTCGGCCGCAGAAACAGCTTCGCGCCCGCCTCGTGCCACTGTTCCCACTGCTCGTACGCACGGTAACTGTCGACGAACCCGAGCACAAGGCCGTCCTCGGCATGCATGCCGTCGACGGGCAGGCGGTAGTTGCTGTAGGCGTATGAAGATAACGTGACCTTCGGGTTTTCGGCGCGCATGCGGGGGAGCAGGGCGTTCCACAGCGCGATATAGCGCCCCGTCAGGATCGCCTCGTAGCTGTTCCAGACCATCTCCGGGGACTGATCCGGGAATCCGTCCAGCGCG
>JAFGTL010000371.1 GCA_016934125.1 Candidatus Hydrogenedentota bacterium | reverse complement strand
CGGAGGAATGGCTCAAGGAATCCGCCCTCGTTCAACTCGAATATGAGACGAAACAGGCCTACTACGACACCGTGTTGGCCTCGGCGATGGTGCGCGTGGCCGAGGGCAGCGTGCGCACCTTCCAGCGGAACCTGGCCGACGCGGAGCAGATTCTCGCCGTCGGCCGGATGAGCGAGTTCGAAGTGCTGCGTGCCCGCACCGAACTCGGCAGCCGGGAGGCGGGCCTGGTTGCCGCCCGGAACGCGGAACGGCTCGCGTTCGCCAACCTGCGGCGCGTCCTGGCGCTCCCCCAGCATGCCGCCATCGCCCTGGAACCGAAGCTGGGATGGGAGCCGGACATGACCCCGGTGGAGCAGTGGATCGACTACGCCTTTGCCCACCGGCCCGAGATCCTCGCCCTCGAGAAAGCTATCCAGGCCGCCGAGCAGGACGTGCGCCGCGTCCAGGGGCAGTTCAAACCGTCCGTTGGCGGCACAGTTCAATACCAGAACACTGGCAAGGGCGGCGCGGCCATGGCCGACGGATGGACGTTCTCGATCGGGGGCGAGTGGGAACTGTACGCGGGCGGCCGGAGGAAGTACGAAGTGGCCGAGGCCAAAGCCAACCTGAGCGGGCTCGAGCACCAGCTCGAAGATCTCTATCGCCTTGTCGAGTTGGATGTCACGCAGGCCCACATCCAGCTTCGGGACGCCATGGCCAAGATCCGCAGCGAGCGCGGCACACTGGACTTGGGCCGCGAAGGCCTGCGCCTGGCCGAAGTGCGCTTCAAGGAAGGGGCCGGCACGCAGTCCGAGACGCTGGACGCCGAGCTCGCCCTGCGGGCGGCCGAGTCGTCGCTCGTGCAGGCCCTGCGCGACTACGCGGTGGCCAACGCATCGCTCGAGCGGGCTGTCGGCAAGCGGTGGTCGCGGATCGGCTCGCCCGCGGAGGAGTAAGGCGCGGCCGCCGTTCGGGCAGAGCTTGCCGCCATCTGGCTCAGTCTACGATGGTGTAGAAGGTGCGCGAGGCGCTGTATCCCTTCGTATCCGTCACGGTGAGCGTCACCGGATACCGCCCGGGCTCGGCGAACGCTTTGTCAACCGCGGACTTCTTGAGCGACACGCCGTCCCCGAAATCCCAGGCCACCTTCTTGATCGAGGTGGCCGGATCGTAGGCCAAGGCGAGCCCGGCCTCGAAGGGCGGTTCAATCGTCACCGGGAGCCGGCCAGCCGGACAACGGACGATGTCGAGGACGTCGTAGCGATCCGGTTGCCCGGGATGCGAGTGCCTGTCCGCGCCGGGAACATCGACGGCAAGCGCCCCCTGCCCGGCCAACACATCCGCCACGGCGCGCATGCTCTGCTCGGGCGTTGCCGGATCGCAGTACGCCAGCACGATCGCGTCCGCCTCGACAAGACTCGGCAGGATATCGGGATAGCCCGCGAGTACGACCACGACCCGCGGGCCTTTGGCCTTCAGCGCGCGAAGGAGCGCGAGGGCGCCGTCCAACTCGAGGTTGGGCGTGAGCACGAACACGATCGTGCGCGCTGCCTCGGCCCGCGACGCGATCCGCTCGACTTCGAAATCCAGGATCCGGCCGCCGTGGCGGGCCGACGAGATCGACTGCTGGGCCACCGGTTTGATGTATTCCTCGAGGGCATCGTGCAGGGCCTCGACGCCCACCACGCCGGTAACGCCCAACGGCAGCGAGGCGCGCCGGCCGAGCGGGAGCACGCCTTGCCGGTTCTGCACGATGGTGATCGAGCGGCGCTCCAGTCGGTACGCTTCCTCGACATAGGAGGCGGTGCGCGCCAGCCGATTGGCCGCATCCGGATCGGGCAGATCGCGCGTGTGGAGGTCGTGATCCAGTTTCAGCCGCAACACGCGCACAAACGCGCTGTCGATCACACCGGGCGACAGCGCGCCACTCTCCACGGCCTGCACAACCTCGTCGATCGTTTTGAGCACCCGATGGCCGGCCTCGCGCCAGTAGATCATGTCCGCGCCCGCCTGCAAAGCGAGGATAGCCGCCTCGGTTGGATCGCGCTTTGCCGCGATGTCGTTGATGTCCATAGGCCCGGCCACCACGACGCCGTCGAAGCCCAGTTCACCGCGCAACAGATCGCTAATCACCACCGGCGACAGGCAGGCCACTTCGTCGAGCGCGCCGAGCGTCGGCACCAGTGTGGCCCCCACGTGAATCAGCGGGGCGCCCGCTTCAACGGCACGGATGAAGGGCAGCAACTCGCGCTCGGCGAGACACTCCCGGGGCGTCGACAACACGGCCGGCCCCTTGCGGGCGCGGTTGGCGCCGCCGCCCGGGAACCCCATGGGCAGGGCGAGGACGCCGTGTTCCGTGAAGGTCTCGACGAACACGGCCCCGCTCTCGGCGGCGAATCGCGGATCGCTGCCGAAGCAGTGGATGCTGCCCTTCAACCCGGGAATGGTCGGGGCCAGCTCGAGGGATGGGCCCAGGTGCAGGTTGAACCCCATGGTGGTGAGTTGGGCGGCGAGCAGTTCGGCCAACTGGGCCGTGCCTTCCCGATCGGCCCCGGCTGCGATCGTCAACATGGATGGCAGCGGCGCCCACAGCCTGGATTGCTCGATGTAGCTCCGGGGCAGGTCGTACAGGTTCGTGCCGATGAGGAGCGGGATGCCGGATCGCGCCACGGCTTTCGTGGTGCGCAGGGAGACGATGTAGTTCGCTGCCGTAGCCGGTTCGAGCACCTCCGGGATGATCACGCCGCCCGGCACGAAGCGCTCGAGAAACGCCCGATCATTCGAGTTGAACCGTGGCCCTCCCTCGAGGGACACGAGCATCAACTGGGCCACCCGTTCCCGCAGACTCAGCGAACGGACTTGTTCCTCGATCCACTCGGCCTCTTCGGCCGCGCCTTTGCCCGGCGCCCGATCCGGTTCGGCGCCCGCCTCCGACAGCCCGAACTCCTTCATGCCGGCCGCCCACGCCGGGGCCGGCCCCCATGCCGCCGCCAGACACAATCCAATCGCGCAGAGTCGCTTCATCCTGTGGCTCCCCTTTGGCTCTGCTCCATTCTAGCAGAACGGGCGGGGGTGGTTTCCCCCCGGATCCTCTGCTACTATGGCGGCTTGGTTGTGTTCGGCGGGGCGTCCGGCGCCGCGCCGCTCGTCGCGGGCATGGCATTCACAGTTCACATTCGTTGAGAACTGCGGAAACGGTTAGGAGGTTGAACCATGAAGACAAGATGGGGCGTCTTGGGATCGGGAGGCATCGCGCGGCGCCGGACCATTCCAGAGGGGATCATGGCCGCCGATAACGCGGATTTGGTGGCGGTGTTCGACGTCAACGCCGAGGCCAACGCCGAGGTAGCCCAGGAAACCGGCGCGGCCACGTGCGCGTCTGAGGAGGAACTGCTCGCCACGGACTGCGACATCATCTACATCGCCACCCCGGCCAACCTGCACTGCGGGCAGGTGGCGCGGGCCGCAGCCGCGGGAAAACACGTGCTCTGCGAGAAGCCCCTCGGCATGACCGTCGAGGAGGGCGAGCAGATTCTGGCCGCGTGCCGCGAGAACAGAGTGAAACTGGGCACGGGACTCATGATGCGGTTCCACGCCCAGCATCAGGCGGCGTTGGCGCTGATCCGGGACGGCCGGATCGGCACGCCGGTGTACGGCCGGGCCCAGTTGTCGTGCTGGTATCCCCCCATCCCGGGTGCGTGGCGCCAGGATCCGGCATTGAGCGGCGGCGGCAGCCTCATGGATATGGGCGGACACTGCATCGATCTGCTGGAGATGTTCTTCGGGCCCGCGAAGAAGGTGAGCTGTATGACGGGCAACCTCGTTCACAGCTATCCGAGCGAGGACACGGCGGTTGTCGTGCTCGAATTCGAGAATGGCGCGAAGGGGTGCGTGGACAACCTGTTCAACGTGCCGGATGCGAGCTCCAAGAACCGGCTCGAGCTGTACGGCTCGAAAGGCAGCATCCTGGCGGACGGGACAATCGGCCAGGGCGAGATCGGCCAGATGACGGCCTTCCTCGATGCCGGCGACAAAGGCTACGCGGCCCAGCAGGAACGGAGCGAGGACGGGGGCATGGCCATCGCGCCGGCCCCGGTGAACATGTATCGCGCGGAGGTCGAGGCCTTTGCCCAAGCGGTGTTGGACGACACTGATCCGCCCGTGGACGGCAAGATCGGCCTGTGGAGCCAGAAGGTGTTGGCCGCATGTTACGAATCGGCCAGTACGTGCCAGACGATCTGTCTCGAACGCGGGTGCTGCAAGTAGCCGCGGACAGGCTTCAGGCTTCGTTTCCGCCCCGGTGCGGCCCGTCCGGCGAGACGGGCCCGCCGGGGCGGCTGTCTGCCGGCGCGGCGAGGATATCGTTCACGATCAAGCCCGCGGCCGTCAGGCCGAGCATCCCGGGCACGTAGGAAATGCTGGGCTGGGGGCCGCGCGCCGCGGCCGGGGCGGGCGGTTCCGCGAAGTACGCACAGCGGATCCCGGTGGACACGCCCAGGCGGCGGAGCCGTTGCCGCACCTGCCGCGCAAGGGGACAGCCCGTCGTGCGGCTGATATCTCCCACCCGTACCGGCGCGAGGGCGCACCGGTTGCCGGCGCCCATGCAGGAGACAAGGGCGGCCGCCCGCGCACGAAGGGCCACCAGCAGGTGCACCTTCGACTCCACGCTGTCGATGGCGTCGATGGCGTAACCGTGGAACTCCCCGAGCAACCTGTCCGCGTTCTCCGGCCCTATGAACTCGCGGACAGCCTCGACGCGCGCGTCCGGGTTGATCTGGCCGACGCGCTCGCGGGCCACCTCGACCTTCGGCCGGCCGACGGTGTTCTCGAGGGCGATCAATTGCCGGTTGATGTTCGACGACTCGACCACGTCGGCGTCCACCAGGATCAAGCGGCCCACGCCGGCCCGGGCCACCGCTTCGAGGGCATACGAGCCCACGCCGCCGAGCCCGAAGATGGCCACGGTGGCCCCGGCGAGCCGCTCCATGCCCTCGTCGCCCACCAACAATCGGGTTCGATCGAACCGCATGGCGTGCTAAACCTCCAAACCAAACAGGCGAACGGCGTTCCGGGTGGTCGCCTCGGCGATGGCCTCGGCGGGTTCCTCGAGGATCTCGACGGCAGCCCGGAGTGCATAGAGGATATTCGCGGGGGTGTTCGGCACGCCCCGCGCCTCAACCGGAGGGATATCGGGGCTGTCTGTCTCGAACAGGAAATGGCCGGGATAGATGCGTTTCAGTGTCCGATGCCGCTTCTTGCTGTTCCGATATGTCAGCGTCCCCCCCATGGAGAAACTGAATCCGAGCGGCATCAACTCCTCGGCGACTTCAACGCTGCCGGAGAATGCGTGCACAACGCCCCCGGCCTTGGGCGGGCCGACGGCCTTCACCGACTCGATGAGTTCGTTGAACGCACCCCGGCAATGCACGATCACGGGGAGGCCAATCTCATTGGCGATGCCGAGCTGGGTTTCAAACACCTTGCGCTGGAACGCGAATGGGGGCGCCTCGATCTTGCGATCGAGCCCGATCTCGCCGATGGCGACGGCGCCGAGGCCGCGCGCATCGCGGAGGCCGTCGAGGGCGCTCAGGTGTTCTTCGCGCGCATACCACGGATGCACGCCGAGGGCGCAATACACCTCCGGGAACCGGCCCGCAAGGGCCCGGGATACCGCCCATTGCTCGGGCACGATCGAGCACGTCACGAGTGCGGCGACACCGGCCAGACGCGCCGCATCGAGGACGGATTCGAGGGAATCCGCGAATTCCTCGCTCTCGAGATGGCAATGGG
>JAFGTL010000370.1 GCA_016934125.1 Candidatus Hydrogenedentota bacterium | reverse complement strand
CTGTCCACCTGCGCCATTCGCCAGGCGGGCGACATGGCCGGCGCCATCCGGCGGTGGTTGCATGATCGGATCTGGACGTGGATGGACTTGACGTTTGTCGTGGTGTATTTCGGGATCAACCTGCGCGACACGGGCCTGTTGGGACGCGGGGCGTGGCGGCTATGGCGCGAACGCCTCCTGCCGGGGCCGAACTGGCGCTGGCGCCCTGGCGCGCCCCCCGTGTGGCTACATGTGGCCGGGCCGGGCGACGCCCGGGCCGCCGAGCGCCTCATTCACGCGTTACGCGCAATCGAGCCGGACTTGCCGCTCTTCATCACCTGCGGGACGGTGCCGGCCCGCTCGTATTGCGAGGCCCATTTCCCGGCTGCCGGCGTGCGCACCGCGTGGCTCCCCTTCGATACGCCGCGCGGCATGCGCCGGGCGCTCCGGCGACTCGATCCGCGGGCGTTTGTGTGTGCACAGGGCGAGTTCTGGCCCAACTTGGTTCGCGAACTGCACCGCGCCGGTGTGCCCGATGTTGTGTTGCGCGTCGACATGCTCGATTGGGACACCCAGGCCGAATTCCCGGGATGGGTTCGGCCGTGGTACGAAGAGATGCTCAGCCTCGTGAATCGCTTCTCGGTTCGCGCGCCCCTGTTCAAAGAGCGGCTGCTCCGATCCGGTGTGCGCGATGAGCGCATTGTCGTCGGCCACGACTACCGCGTCGAGTCGCTTCCGCCGCCGGACGCGTCGCGCGCTGCCGAGTTCGCGGGGCTGTTCGGCGCAACGGAAGACTGCCCGCTCGTTGTGCTGGCGAGCCCGCGCGTGGACGAAGTCCGCGCCCTGGCGCCGCTTCTGGCCGAGCCGATCCGCAACCAGGCCTTCCGCTTCCTCGTCGCGCCGGCCGCGGCCGATATCGGCCGCCGCGCGGAACGCGTGCTCCGCGGTGCCGGATTCCGTGTCGTACGTCGTTCCGAACTCGCCGGCCCCGCGCCCGAAGGGGCCGTGATCATGCTCGATACGCACGGCGAGTTGTACGCCATCTTCGCGGCGGCGCGGGCCGTCGTCATCGGCGACACCTTTCCCCCGGCGTTCAGCGTCGGCGCCAACGTGTGGGAACCGCTCCGGCAAGGGGCCGCGATTGTGTATGGCCCGAGTTTCGCACCCACCGGCGCGATGGCGCGCCTGGAGGGGGCCGGCGCAGCACGGCGCGTGCCCTCCTGGGAGCGGCTGCCTGCCGCGCTGGACGACATGCTGGCCCGCCCCATCGAGCGGCGCGCAGTGTGCGAGGCGACGGCCGCGGCCATCGAGGACGAGCCGAGCGCATCGTGGCTGGACGCAGACGTCGTGCTCGCGCTCGTCCGCGAACAGGCCGCAGCCCGCGCGGACGCGGGCCGCTGGCGAACCGGGGGGCTTCGGCCGCGCGCAGAGGTGCGGAGCACGGTGCTTGATGCGCTGTCTTGGGCGCCGGAGGCGGATTGACGCCCCCGGAGCGTCGGGGGCTCGGGCGCACGGTTTTCCGGTTGAAGTGCGCCGTGAAAACGCATACCATGAATCTCACTGTAGGGCCGGGCTCGAGTGGGGTGGTCGAGTGATTCGAGAGCAGGGAGGGGCATGACGTGTTGAACAAGGCAGGCCTGCTGGCCATGGTCATTGTGGTGGGCGTATGCGTGGCTGCGCACGCCGCGGAGTCCATCGAGATCACCGCTGGGTTCGCGGTAGGGCCCGATGAAAGCCGGTTTGCGGCCGGGCTGCTCCGGCTGGCTGCGCAACAGGTTCCGGGCGTCGTCATCGCCTACGACGATGCCACCACCGCGCAGAGCTACGGGGGAATGGACGGCCGCTTCCGGGATCACGGGGCACTCACGGACATCGTGTTCCTGTACTCCGGGCGCACCTCGCTGCTGGACGAGATCCCCGGGCTCGCCAGGGCCGGCCTCATCCAACCGGTGGATCGGCTCCCGGGATACCAGAAGCACGTCCGGCCCGACGATATCTACCCGAACCTGATCGATTCCGTCGAGGCGGACGGCCACGTCTGGGCGGTGCCCGTGCGGGTGTGCCCGCCGTGCCTCGCCGTGCGGAAGGACATCGAGGCGACACCGGACTCGTGGGATCGGTTCCTCGCCATTGCCGGCGAGCACCAGTTCGTGAGATCGCTCGACTCGGATATGTACATGCTCTGGCTTACGCTCCTCGCGCAGCGCGGCGCCACCCAGTTCCACCGCGGCCTCTACGACTTCTCGGAACCCGTGTTCCACGAGAGTTTCCGCACGATCCAAACCTTGTCCGCGTCGTGCATCGGCGAGACGCCCACGCCCGCCGGGATCGCCCTCGTCACGGCCGACGACATCGGCGGCGCGTCCGAACTACGCGCCGAGACGCGGCTGTGCCCATTTCCTGCAGCGGACACCGGCGATGTGTTCCACGGCGAGAACGTGTGGTACGTGGGCGTGTCCTCCGAGGTGGCCGGGACGCGCCGGCGCGTGCTGGCGGAGTTGCTCGGCGCGCTGCTGTCGCCGGACGTGCAACTGGAAATCGGGAAACGCACCTACTCGCCGCCGGTGCGTCCATCCATTGCCGCGAGCCGGGCGTTCCGCGCCGCCTATCCGGACGGCTCGCCGCAGGCCGCCGCGGCGGCCATGACGCCCCGGCTCCGCTTCCGCCAGAGCGGCCTCCTTGCCGAGAAGACGGAACACATCATCGAACGCGCCTTCAGATCCGCGCTTGGATCGCCGGGCTCGTTCGACGAAACCATGGCCGAGGCGGCGCGCCAGGCCAATCAAGTGATCCTCGGCCACAGCCAGGAGGGAACGCAATGACGCACGGTGAGGGCCCTGCCGGGGCCGGCGCGCCCCTGCCCCGAAAGCGCGCGGGCGTCCAGGTTCAGGAATTCGGCGGCGAGGTAGTGCTCTTCGATGAAGATGGACGCCGCGTCCACGTGCTCAACGCGACGGCCCAGGCCATCTGGCGGAGTTGCGACGGCGTCACCACCCTCGAGTCGCTCGTAGGCGAACTCGCGGCCGCGTTCAGCGGCGTCGACGACGGGACGCTCCGGGCGGACATCGCGGCGACGCTCGAGCGGTTTCGCGCGGAAGGCCTGCTCGAGTCCGCAGCCGCGCCATGAGCAAGCTCAGCCGCCGCGAGCTGGCCAAACGCGTCGTCGAGGGCCACTGGCAACGCCAACACGCCACGATTCCCCTTGTCGTGAATGGCGAGAGCATGGGGAGCGCCGTTCCCCACGGCAGCACCGTGCGCGTCGCCTTCCACGAGCGCCCCCGCCTCCATCGCGGCGACATTGTCTACCTCCGCCGCGGCGACATGCGCGTGGTTCACCGGCTCGTGGCCGTGCTTGGCCCCCTGTGTATCGAACGCGGCGATGCCGCCCGCCGCGCCCGCCTGTGCCTGCGCTCCTCCATCCTCGGCACGGTGATCGATGTGGACTGAGCGCGTCCTGTGCCGCGCGGATTCTCGGAG
>JAFGTL010000369.1 GCA_016934125.1 Candidatus Hydrogenedentota bacterium | reverse complement strand
TCCTTGTGGTGTATATGCTATTATACACCAAAAGGCGGCAAACTCACCACTTCTTGCTAAAACCCTCGCTCGTGACGCAGGCCCGCCCCGCTCGGCATGATTGACACATTCCCCGATGCCGGACTATTATGCCTTGATTTGCCCCGTTGGGGTGTGGGGCATTCCCGGGTGGCAGAACGGGCCGTAGAGGAGGGCTTTGGCCTATGCTTCCATTCTTCGCGATCTGTGCCACGATCGGCTGTACGCTGATGCTCGTCCAGTTCCTGCTCACGGTCTTGGGCATGGGACATGAAGGCGACTTCGACGCCGGGGGCCACGTCGGCGACATCCATGTCGACGTTGGCGCGGGCGACGTCCACGTGGACGCCGGCGGTGCGGATGTCCATGTCGAGGCGGATCACGTCGACCACGACACAGCGCACCACGGCTCATCCTGGTTCTTCGGCATCCTGTCGTTTCGCGCTATGGTGGCCGCGGTGGCGTTTTTCGGCCTGACGGGCGTCGCGGGTATCACGGGCGGGCTGGATCCCTATCCCACGGTGCTCGTGGCCGTTGCTGCGGGCGGCGCCGCCATGGTGGTGATCGCCTGGCTCATGCGCTCGCTGCACCGGCTGCAAGACGAGGGCACCGTGCAGATCGAGAATACGGTGGGCGCCACGGCCGTGGTGTATCTGAGGGTTCCCGGTGAGAAGGCCGGCGCGGGCAAGGTGACGGTTTGCGTCCAAAACAGGACGATGGAATACCGGGCGATGACGGCCGGGGACGCGTTGGCGTCCGGGACGCCGGTGGTGGTGAAGGGGGTGCTGGGCCCTGACATCGTGGAAGTCGGCCCTGCTGAAAGCGAGGAGGAGTAGTCATGGATGGCGGATTCTACACGGCCATCGCGTTTCTGGTGGTGCTAGTTGGGGTGGCGTTTACGAGTTTCGCGCTCTTGCTGGCGCGCCGCTACAAGCGGTGTCCCAGCAACTGCATCCTGGTGGTGTTCGGTAAGGTGGGGGCCGGCGACGCGGCGAAGTGCGTAAACGGCGGGGCCGTGTTCGTCTGGCCGTTGATCCAGGATTACGCCTTCATGGGGCTGGAACCGATCCAGATCGAGGTGCCCTTGAAGGACGCCCTGTCCATCGAGAACATCCGGGTGAACGTGCCGAGCGTGTTCACCGTGGCCATCGGCACCCAGCCCGAGATCATGCAGAACGCCGCCATCCGCCTGCTCGGGCTCGACAGCCAGAGCATCAAAGAACAGGCCGGCGACATCATCTTCGGGCAATTGCGCCAGGTGATCGCCTCGATGAGCATTCACGAGATCAACCGGGATCGCGAGAAGTTCCTCGAGAACATCCAGAACTCGCTCGAACCCGAACTCTCCAAGATCGGCCTCGTCCTGATCAACGTGAACATCACCGACATCACCGACGAGTCGGGCTACATCGAGGCCATCGGGCAGAAGGCCGCTTCGCAGGCCATCCAGCAGGCCCGGGGTGACGTGGCCGAGCAGGAGAAGCTGGGCGAGATCCGCGTCGCGGAGGCCGAACGCGAGAAGATGGTGAAGGTGGCCGATGCGACGCGCGATCGGGAGATCGGCGTCCGGGAGGCCCAGAAGGATCAGGCGGTTCGCGTGGCCGACCTCGCGAAGCAACAGGCCATTGGCGAGCGGCAGGCGGAATTCGGCCGGGAAAGCGAGGTCAAGAACGCGGAGCGGCAGATGCGCATCCAGGTGGCCGAGGCCGATGCCGGCGCCGTGAAGGGCGAGAAGGAGGCTGATCGCGACAAGCGTATCGCCGTGGCCTCGGCCGACGCCACCGCCATCGAAGGGGAGAACGAGTCGAAGGCCCTCGTGGCCCAGTCCAACGCCGGACTGCAAGTCAAGCAGGCCGAGGCCTACCAACAGGGCGAAACCCGGAAACGGGAAGCCGAGGCGGCCGTGCTCGAGGCGCAGAACCTGGCCATGGCCAAGGCGGCCATCGCCGATGCCGAGCGGGTGGAGCAGGAGCGCCGGGCCGCCCTCGAGGCGCCGGCCAAGGCACAGAAAGCCCGAACCATCGTGGAGGCCGAGGCCGAGGCGGAGAAACGGCGGATCGAGGCCGAGGGTGAAGCGAAGGCGATCTTCGCCAGGCTCGAAGCGGAAGCGAAAGGCCAGTACGAGATCCTGGCCAAGAAGGGTGACGGTCTCCAGCGGATTGTGGATGCCTGCGGCGGGGCCCAGGATGCGTTCCAGATGCTCATGCTCGAACACCTCGACAACCTGGCCGGATCCGCGGCGCAGGCCATCTCGAATATCAAGTTCGACAAGGTCATCGTCTGGGAGAACGGGCTCCAGGACGGGCACAGCAACACGGCCGGCTTCCTCAGCAGCATGGCGCGCACCTTGCCGCCCATGCTCCAGGTGATGCGCGACATCGGCGGCATCGAGATGCCCGAGTACCTCGCCAAGCTGGCCGGCGAAGAGGCCCCGGGCGGGCAGAAGCCAGCGGCATCCGAGGCGGATGCCGGCACGCCGCCTTCGTCCGGGGAGGCGGACGCGTAGGGGCCCGGCATGGAGGCGGGATCAGTGCGGCTCCGCGTGTGCCTGCTTGCCGAAGCCAATCCCAAGTCCTGGTGGGTGCCTTACTACGTAGATGCGTTCCGCGAGCGCTGCGACGTCGTCACCGTCGGCACATCGCCGGACGCCGCGCCGCCCCAAACCGAGGCGGAGCGCCTTCTGGCGCAGATGGTTGCGCCGAACGACATCGAACTCGATCAGCCCTCCGCCGAGTGCCTCGCCGCGCGACTGTCCGCAGGCTGGCACCCCCATCTCGTCGTCGCGGTGCAGTCGTCCGGCATCGTCCTGCACGGCATCGAGCGGCTGGCGTGCCCCACCGCCTACATCACCGTCGATACCTGGCACGAACCCAACGAGTACCTCGCCGCACCCCATTACGACTTCGTGTTCGTGGCGCAACGCTCCTTCATCCCCCTGCTCCGCGCCACCGGCTCGCGCCGCGTCTCCTGGCTCCCGCTGGCCTGCTCGCCCAAGTTCCATCATCCCGTCCCGGCTGAGCCCGACTACGACGTCGTGTTCGTCGGCTCCCTCGATCAGGCGATCTACGCCCAGCGCATCCGCCGCCTCGAGGCCCTCGGCGACCGGTTCTCCGTGGCCACCCTCAAGACATTCTTCCGCGAAGAGATGTGCGCCGTCACCTGCCGCGGCCGCCTCGTCTTCAACAGCTCCGTCTTCGAGGACATCAACATGCGCGTGTTCGAGGCGCTCGCCATGGGCCGCCCCCTCCTCACCAATGCCGACGCGGCCACCAACGGCCTGCTCGAGCTCTTCTCGGACGGCGTCCATCTCATCACCTACACCGACGACACCCTCGTCGAGAAGGCCCAGCAGTATCTTGACGATCCTGAGGCCCGCGAGGCCGTCGCCCGGGCCGGCCGGGCCGAAGTGCTCGCCCGCCATACCTACGCGCACCGTGTGGACACCCTCATTGAGGCCATCCGCGCGGCCTGCCCGGCCCTCGACACGGCGCCCGCGTCCGTCCTCCGGGAAGGCGCGTCTCCAGCGGATCGCCTGCCCGCCGCCCCGGGCGCCGTCGTTGATCTCGAAGGCGCGCTCGCCAATCCTCCTGCCGCGAACTCCGTCGACACCGTGGTGCTGCCCGATCCGGGCGGCCTCCCAGTGCCGCTGGGCGAAGCGGTGAGGGCCGCCCATAGCTGGTTGACGGAGGGCGGCGCATTCGTCGCCCAGCTCGATTTGCAACACCTTGAGCGCGAGGGAGTTGACGCGTCCCTCGGCGCGTGGGTGGCATGGTTCCGGCAACTCGATTTCCACCTGCTCGATCTGTCCGAATCCGGCCAAGGGGCGTATGCTGTGACGGCGCGGAAACGCACAAAGCCCCTGCTCGACGTGTGCCGCGCCCTCTACGCGCGCCACCCCATGGAAGGCGTTACGGACGCGGTCTTGTGCGCCTTGATCGCGCCGGATCGGTGATGGCCGCGTCGGCTACCGGGCGTTGCACTCGTACAGAAGCCCGATTGAACTCCGCCGCGGCATCCGGCCGGGCAGCGCTACAACGGGCTGGCCTGTCCAAAAATCCCGGGGCGTCCCCGCGAGGCCGTATCGCTCCGGCTCAAACGGCGTGTGTGCAGTCTTGTCGCTCCAGTTGAACAGGGCCACCAGCGTGTCATCCGCGCCCTTGCTGATCCAGATTCTCGGCAAGTCCTGCTCGCTCTCGAACAGATCCACCGGCACGGCTGCCGCGCTCCGGGGCGTCAGGATCCGGCGCAGCATCTCGATCCCCGCCGGATTGAGCCGGGCCAGCGAATCGCCCAGCACCACGTCGCCCCCGGTGCAGTGGATCAGGAGGGCGTAGGTGCGCGCCTCCGCCTTGTTGAACTCGCGCCCGCACATCCAGCCCCCGCCCAGGCCCAGCGGCTTCACGACACGCTCCCGGGCGTACGGCGGTTCCGCCGTGTCGGGCCCGCGCACCACCGCGAAGTCCGGATCGCCGTTCCACAGGCGCCCCTGCATCCACCAGCGCCCGGAGAATGCCCCGGCGTTGACGAGCACGTGGCCCCAGTAGATGTGGATATCGCCCGATGTCCGCACCCCATCCACCAGGCCCACCACCGACTCGTACGGCGCACCACACGACAGCAGGTAGGCGTCCTCGCCGATGGCTTCGCGAATGGCGGTGAACGCGCGCCGGTTGAGGGCGAGCCGGCTGACGCGGCCGTCGCCGAACCGATCCGCCCCCAGGATGCATTGGCAGAAATCGACTTTGAAGTACTCGAAGCCGGCCTCGCGGAGCGTCGCGAACACGCCTTTCACGTGCTCGATCACCTCCGGGAAAGTGACGTCCAGATAGGCCATGGGCCCGTAGGAATACGAATCGATCTTGACTTGGCTCGCGGCGTCGCGGGCGAACCAGTCCGGGTGTGCCAGGAACAGCGGGTTGTACATGTTGACGAGGAGCGGCGCCGTCCAGACGCCCGGCATGCCCCCGCGCTCCTTCACGTGCCGGCAGAAGTCGGCCAGGCCCTCCGGGAACTTCACGTTGGGCCGCCAGTCGCCCCATTGGCTTTCCCAGCCCTCGTCGATGCAGATGAGCCGAAACGCTTCGCCGAACAGTCTCTGGCCCGTGGCCAGGTTCTCGTCGAGCGCCTTGCGCGTCACCGCCCCCGAGTAGAAGTCCCAACTGTTCCAACCCACCATCGGCGCCCGCATCGCCCGCCGCCCCAGACGCGCCTGCCACAACGCGCCATATCGATCCATCAGATCCACGCCCGAGGGGCCGGCCAGCGCGACCACGGGCGAGGTGCTCACCTCCGCACCGGGCTCGACAAGGCACTCGAACACGTGGCGCACTTCGAACCCGAAGGTTCCCTCGAGATGGGGCGCCGAATGAAGCGTGGCGAACTCGCTGAACGCCTCGCCCAATGGCGGCACGACGCCCAGCAACAGCGCGGCCTTCGGGGTTTCGGGCGTCTCCTCCCGTTCGTACACGATGAGCACGTTGCTCGGCGAATCCGCCTCCAGCAACGTGGTTTTCCGGCCTACGCACCGCACGCCCGTCGCCATGTTGCGGAAGCTGCCGCCGTGGCACAATTCGCGAAACGCCGCCGCGTCGAGCCGCGTCGGAAAGGAGTCCGGCGTCCATCGGGCGAAGTACACCGTACGCAGACGCGCCGGTTCGGCGTCCTCATTCGCGATCATGAGTTGGAGCGCCCCGTCGCCCGCATCGCGCACGGACAGGCGCCAGATGCCGTGGGTGCACACGGCAGTGCCGCGCCCATCGCTGTCCCACGGCCCGCGAACGGGCTCACCATTCACCAGCAACACGCCATCCTGTGCGCATCCCCACGGTGTGTCGATTGCGAGAGCCCCCTCACGGAAGCGGAGGCATGCGTCATTTCGTTCCATTTCGGCCCCTTTCGAGTGGACTGCCCTGTCGGGCGGGTTCCCTCTGCGTCCTTGGCACGTATCCGGCAAGGCCCGCCGGCGTCCCGGAGGCCGCAGTATACCGTACGCAGTGCCCGCAGGCCCATCCTCGCCGAGACGCCAATGGGCTTGCGCTCCGGCCCCGGGCGGCTGGCTCCCATTTGCTTGTGCTGCGGTTCGGGCATAAACGGCGGCCTTCGTTGGTTAACCTCCTCTAAACTACGTCCGAAAAGGCGGGTGCCCAAGGAACAACGCCTGGTGCAGGTTCGGCACGGAGAGGAGTTCGCAGTATGAGCAGATTACGCATCGTTGATCCGCAGAAGGTGGATGGGAAGGTGAAACCCTTGCTGGACGCCGTCCAGAAGAAGATGGGGGCGACGCCCAACATCATGCGCGCCATGGCCAACTCGCCTGCCGCGCTGGGCGCCTATCTCGGATTCAGCGGCGCGCTGGCCGACTCCGGCTTGGGCCTGA
>JAFGTL010000368.1 GCA_016934125.1 Candidatus Hydrogenedentota bacterium | reverse complement strand
TGCGTCGACGGCTGCATCGGCATGTGCGAGGTCGGCAAATCCGCCTACCGCGGTCATGAGGTGCTGTATCCGCAACCGTTCGGCGTGATCACGACCGCGGCGGAGAAGACGTATCCCGTCGACTATTCGCATTTCAACATCATGGGCACGGCCGTCGGCGCGCACGGCATCGAAGCCGACAGCGACAAGGCCGTGTTCCCCGCCGTGAACCTGGATGTCGAGTTCGGCCACGATAACGGCATCAAGTATCGCGCACCCTGGCACATCCCCGGCATCGGCTCGACCGACGTCGCCAAGAACAACTGGGAGGGTTTGGCCATCGGCTCGGCGCTCGCGGGTTGCGGACTCACGATCGGCGAGAACGTCGTGGGCATGGATCCGGAGGCCGAAGTCAGAGGCGGCCGCGTGATGGACACCGTCGATCTGAAGCGCCGCGTCCGGCTGTATCAAGAGCATCAACGCGACGGCTACGGGGCCATCATCGTGCAGGCCAACGTCGAAGACAGTCGCCTCGGCGTCCTCGAATACGCCATCCAGAAGCTGAACGTGCGGTGCGTGGAACTGAAGTGGGGGCAAGGCGCCAAGGACATCGGCGGCGAGGTGAAGATCGACGATCTCAAGAAAGCCCAACTCCTCTACGAACGCGGATACGTTGTGTTGCCCAACCCCACCGATCCGGACGTGATCAGGGCGTTCGAGCACGGGGCGTTCAAAGCATTCGAGCGCCACTCGCGCGTGGGTATGGTGGACGAGGAATCGTTCGCGAGCCGCGTCGAACAGTTGCGTAAGGACGGCGCGCAGTACATCTTCCTGAAGACGGGCGCCTATCGCCCCGCCGATCTGGCGCGCGCCGTGTTCTTCGCGTCCAAGTACAAGCTCGACTTGCTGACCGTCGACGGGGCGGGCGGCGGCACGGGCATGAGCCCGTGGCGCATGATGAACGAGTGGGGCGTGCCGCCCGTTCATCTGCACGCCCTTATGTACGAGTACGCGAAACGTCTGGCCGACCGCGGCGAATACGTGCCCGCACTGGCGGTGGCCGGCGGATTCTCCTTTGAAGATCAGATCTTCAAGGGACTCGCCCTCGGTGCGCCGTTCGTCAAGCTCGTCGGTATGGCGCGCGCGCCCATCGCGGCGGCGATGGTGGGGAAGACCATCGGACGGACCATCGACGACAAGAAGGTGCCTGTGTATATCTCGCGGTTCGGGCAGTCCAAGGACGAGATCTTCGTGACCGCCGTGGAACTCCGCCGGAAACTCGGCGGCAACGGGGCATTCGACAAGGTTCCGACGGGCGCCCTCGGCCTCTACACCTATTATGAACGGCTCAGTCAAGGCCTGCGCCAACTCATGGCGGGCAGCCGCAAGTTCTCCCTGGAACACCTATCCCGCGGCGATGTGGCGGCTCTCACCCATGAAGCGAGCGACATCACCGGCATCCCGTACATCATGGACGTCGATCGAGACGAGGTAAACGCCATCCTCGGATAGACGCGCTCGGAGTGCTTTGGGGCTCCTTCTGGCCAAGACGTGCGGCTGGAGAAAGGGCGCGCCCGGAACGTCTGGTAGCGAAAGGCGGGGCGTCCGAAGTCTCTGGCGGTGTGCGGGTTCCGCTCGGCCACATGGACACCCGTGGGGTGAGCATTGCGCAAGCGCATGTAGCGTGTCCGAACTCGCCTTACGCGCCGCACCCGAAGCTACGAGACGGTTTTGGGGTGCGGCATCCCATTGATGCAGGGAATCGGGACTGGTAGAATCGCCGCCGCTTGGTTGGAGACGTTGGGTGAGCGGGCTCTGTGTGTGCAGTCTCGCAGGAGGGGAATGCCATGATGGCCGTGTTCTTGTCGCAAATGCTCGTGTCCGCAACGGCGACATCGGGGGAACTCGACGCAGCGCAGGGATTCCTGGCTCCGCTTACGGCGGCAGCCCCGGATCGAGGGCCGGTGCAATGGCCGTTTTCGTTCGTGTACGGCGAGCAAGCCTCTGCGGATCTCTTGGCGACATGTACGGTTGAGCGGGCGGAAGGCGAATCGGCTGGGCAGCGCCAGACGACAGCGGTGTGCTTGCGGGAGCCCGCGTCGGGTTTGGAGTGCCGGTGGGAGGTGACGCGGTTCCTCGATTTCCCCGTGGTCGAATGGGTGCTCTACCTCAAAAACACGGGCACCGCCGAGACGCCTGTTATCAAGGATATTCAGGCGCTCGATTGCGGCCTCCCTCTTACGCGCGACAAGGGCGCCCGCGTGCACTATGCCAACGGCAGCGAGTGCCGGCTGGACGATTTCGCGCCGCAGGTGGCGTCGTTGGGCCCGAACGAACACGATCCGCAAGGCGCGTGGGTAGGAGAGGGGAATCCCTTCCGTATGGGCTCGAAGAGCGGCCGTTCGTCGTGCGGCACGCTGCCGTTTTTCAACGTCGACATGGGCGACCACGGCATAATCGGCGCGATTGGTTGGACGGGTGACTGGACAGCGGCCTTCTACCGGACGGACACGGATGTGCGGATGCGGGCCGGCATGCGACGCACGAATCTGAAACTGCTGCCGGGGGAAGAGATCCGTTCGCCGCGCATCGCACTGCTCTTCTGGGAAGGGGAGCGGATGCACGGCCACAATCTGTGGCGCCAGTTCATTCTGGCGCACCACTCGCCTCAGGTGAACGGACAACGCGCCGAGGCGCCGATTTCGTGTGCAACCTGGGGCGGGAACTTCGCCGACAAGCACATCGAGCACGGGACGTGGTGGAAGGAGACGGGCCTGCCGCTGGATTTTCTGTGGGTCGATGCGGGTTGGTTCGGGGCGGACGAAGCCAAGGCGGGTGCGACGGTTTTCAACAGCCAGTGGTGGCGCTATGTGGGCGATTGGTACGCGAATCCCGGCTATTTCCCGGAAGGCCTCAAGCCGGTGGGCGACGCGCTCAACGAGATGGGGTTGGGCTTCCTGCTGTGGCTCGAACCGGAACGGGTGTACAAAGACACGCGGTGGACGCGCGAGCACCCGGAGTGGCTGCTCGGCCCGATCGGTGACAACTCGCTGTTCAACCTGGGCATTCCCGAAGCCCGCGCCATGCTTACCGATTTCCTTTCAGACTTGATTGCTGAGGGGAGCATTGGATGCTACCGGCAGGACTTCAACATGGATCCGCGGCCGTTCTGGGAAGGCGCCGATGCGCCCGATCGCGTCGGCATGTCGGAGATCCGGCACATCACCGGCATGTACGCCATGTGGGACGAGTTGCTCGAACGGCATCCGGGCCTGCTGATCGACAACTGCTCGAGCGGCGGGCGCCGCATCGACCTCGAGACGATCTCGCGCAGCATGCCGTTGTGGCGAAGCGACGTGCAGTGCTGGCCGAATTTCGGTGCGACGGCCATGCAGGGGCAGACTCAGGGGCTCGGGCTATGGGTGCCGTTGAGCACGGGTTGCTGCGACCGCGAAGACACGTACGTGTTCCGGAGCGCGCTCGGGCCGGGCATGGTCGTAATCATGTACGAGTTTGAGAAAGACACGAACAACCACTTCGACGTGGGGTGGTTGAGGCGGCGAATGGCCGAGTTGACGGCGGTTCGTTCGTACTTCGTCGGCGATTTCTATCCGCTCCTCTCGTTCTCGCTTGCCGATGACGCCTGGGCCGCGTGGCAGTATCACCGGCCGGATCTGGGGGAGGGAATGGTGCTCGCGCTCCGCCGGCCTGCGAGTCCGTTCACGACGATGACGGCGGTACTCGAGGGCCTCGACGCGGCCGCCACGTATGAGATCCAGGACATGGACAGCGGAGAACGAAGGCAAGTCTCGGGACAGGACTTGGCCGACACGGGACTTGATCTCAAGATCGACAACCAGCCGGGCTCCGCGCTTCTCGTATACCGAAAGGTGAAATGAAGCGCCGGCCGATGCTCACTGCCTGCCGGTGACGGCCGGTCTGTAGTCGTCTAGGTATGGTCCGATTTCCTCGAAGGGGATTGGCTCGAAGCCGGGCACCTTGGCCTGCACAGCGGCCAGATCCCGAATCCGGAAGTCCTCGCGTGTGCCGTCGGCGAAGACGGGATCGCCGGCGGTAGTCGCATAGTTCCGCTCTTCGATATGGCTTTCCTTGGTGTAGGGCGCCTCGAAGATTTTGGCCAGTTTCGGATACCGTGTCGAATAGGGCGGTTCGAGGATGTTGACCTCCTCGAGCAGCTTCTTCTGCATCCTGTCTTCATGCAGGAAGTCGTGCCAGCGCTCGGGACTCCAGAGCTGATACCTGACGGTTCTCGGGCAGTCGACCACCACGTTGTTGATGAACTCGTTGTATTGGCCGCCATGGTACTTCACGGCGCCGTTGGAGCCCGTCTTGTAGAACACATTGCCGAAGATGTGCTGGCCGCTGTCGCCGTCGTCGACAAAGATGCCGGAGTTGCCGTAGCTGCCCACGTGGGTGGTGGCGGTGTGATGGAAGTAATTGAAGCGGAAGAGGTTTCCCGTCTGGGACGGGTTGCGGCCCATGTAGATGGCGCCCT
>JAFGTL010000367.1 GCA_016934125.1 Candidatus Hydrogenedentota bacterium | reverse complement strand
GAGTGAGGCGGGATTCGTGAGTCCCTCGTCCGGATGCTCGGAGCGATCGCAGCGGATCATGAAGGCCACGAGCGTGCCGTCGGCAAGGGCCGTCAGCCGGGAGGAGTCCGAGGTGAGGCGATCGGCCGTGCCGGGATAGATGGGCCCTTCCAATGTCCACGTACTGCCACCGTCCGTCGAGCGGCAGATATGGGTATGCGAGTCGACGGACTCGAACGCCTCGCCAAGCACGACGCTTGCCACCAGATCGCCCGCTGCTGTCTCGGCCACGGAAGGGAAGTACGCGTGCACGCTCCGCACGTGCGGCTTCGGATTGCGATAGACGATGCCTGTGTCCAAGACAGTCACGGCGGCCATGGATACCTCCCCTCAGACGCGTGGACTCGACGCATTCCCCGCTGGAACGCGCGCCCGGCTCAGTCGTCGTAGTCCTGGCGGTAGTCGGGCACGACGGGCATGCGGGCGTTGTCGAACTCGACTTTGAGCCCGGCCTCGCGGGCCGCGTCGGCGATCTCCTGCCCAAGGTGGTCGGGCGCGCGCGGATGGCTGCGGATGATGACTTTGGTGTCGAGGGCCTCGTTGCACTCGCTGAAGGCCTGGCGCAAGTCGTCCAGCGTCACCACGTCGCCGTCGCAGTGCATGATGCCGGTGTGGCCGATGGACACGGCGATCTCGCCCTTGCCGCCCGTCATGCGATCCTTGGCGCGGCCGAAGATGCCCTTCTGCGAGTGGCGGAGGCTGTCGGTGACGGCTTCATCGGCATCGGCAAGGCGTTCCGCCTCGGGATGGGTGTATTCGTCGACAATCGTGGAGGTAATGAAGACGAGTAGTTCGCGATCTTCGTTGAATTTCTCGGTGGTGCGGAACAACCGGCCGACAAAGGGCAGATCGCCCAGCAGGGGCACCCGATCCGTGTCGTCGTCGACGCTGGTGAAGTGAAGCCCGCCAATGACAATCGTCTGCCCGTTGTGCACGAGCACCTCGGTGGTGGCCTTGTTCTCGGTCTTCTGCGGCACCGTGCTTTCCTGATCGCCCACCGTCACCGTGACGATGTCGGCGGTACTGTCCTCGGCCTCGACGACGAGACGGATGTTGTCTTCGCCGTTAATCCGCGGCTCGACGGTGAGTATGGTGCCTACCGTGACGAACTGCACCTGGAGCGGGATGACGCGGTTGAAGTTGACATTGTCGGTCGTGGTCGAGGTGTACTGCGAGTAGCCGCCTTCCTGATAGGGAATATCCGTCGTGTTCTCGAATATGGCCTCTTGCCCGTCGTGGACGGTGACGCGGGGGCGCGACAGGATGTCGATGGCACCCTTCTGATCGAGGTAATTGAGCACGAAGGCCACCCGGTTCCCCTTGAACTCGGGATCGAGCACATACTCGACGTCGTCGCCGGTGGGCTCGGCGGCGGCCTCATTCCCGTCGTCGTCATCGAGGAACATGTAGCGCGAGCCCGTCCACGGATCGCGCAGGAACTGGCGGTAGGGCAGCCGGCCAACCGTCATGCGCTGGCCCTCGCCGGGCACGGCAGTGTAATCGGGTGTGGCGGAGCCGCTCTGGAGGGCGAAGGGCACGCCCGAGATCTCGTCGAAGTACGACCAATCGATGCCGAGTTCGCGTTTGACGGTGGTTTTGGCGGAGACGAGGAAGGCCTCGATCATCACCTGCCGCCCTTTGACGTCCCAGGAGCGGATGATCTCGTCGATCTCGTCCAGCCGTTCGGGCGTGGCGGTGACGCTCACCTGGTGGGCGTCCTCGTCGGTGTTAAGGCTGACGGTGTCCTCGGGGATGATGGTCTGGAGCCGCTCTTCGACGACATCGACTTGGGCGTAGTTGAGTGTCCAGGTGCGGGTTTCGAGCTTGCGATCGAGGGCCGTCACCATGATGCCGATCTGATCCTGGCGGGCGGGCAAGTCGGACACGACGAGGGTATTCGTCCGTGGATCGACGTGGGCAAGGCCGCGCTCCGAGAGCACGCTCTGCACGCTTTCGAGCAGCGTCTCGGCATCGAGGAACTTGAGGTTGAACACGCGCGGTTCGAGGGGCACGTCGAGCCGGGCCACGGCCTCGCGCATGGCGTCGAGATTGGCCGCGGTGTCCCACACCATGATGTGGCCGGTGCGTGGATCGGCGATCATGCGGCCGTTCTGCGACATGAGCGAGCGGAGGATGGCCTCCATATCGATGACGTCAGCGTGTTTGACGGCGAATTCCTGTTCCTGAATGGCGCCGAAGGTGCGGCTCAGGTATTCCTCGGCGAGCATGACGTAGAGGAAGTTCGTGTTGGGATCGAACTCGTAGTGAATCCCGTTGAACTTGAGGACTTCGAGGGCCTGTTTGGGCTTCACCTCCTTAAGCCAGAACCGGATATGGCGTTGCTCGACTCCTTCCGACGCGACGATGCTCCAGCCCGTTGCCATCGCCAAGTCATCGAGCAGGCGGGTGACGGGAATCGGGCCTTCGTCGGGGCTCACGGTGATGAGTTCACCGACATCGGGCACGTCCGCCGCGGGGATCTCGTGCTGCAGGGCGGGCTCGAAGGTGCTTCCCGGAAGGGTAACACGGCTCTGCAGGGCTTGGCGCCGGATGGCGTGCACGCCGGTGCCGCCTGCTTCGGCGTCGGCCGGCGCGGCGCCTACCGTGGCGCTCCCGGCGCCGCCCGCGGGGGTGCTGGGCTGCACCGCCCCGTCCACCACTTGCCGGACAACCCCCGACACGCCCGGACTCGCCACCGGGCTCTCCGGGCTCTGGGCGGCGTGGGCGGGGACGAGGCCGAGGACTGCGAATGCAGCGAAGGCGATCCACGTGCACGGGTGGGCGGCACGGAGGCCGGAAGGCAACCGCCGGTGAGTTCGCATATGCGTATTTGGCGTCATGACACCTCTGTATGTTGGGAGCCCAGGGCTTTCCGTAGGAGCCGGGCCGGCGCCGGCATTATTCTATAAAATGTCGATTATTGTCAATAATGAATTCGCCGTCCCATGCCCGCCAGTTACCTCGTCGGGCGCGGCAGCGGATGCGTATACTCGACGCCGTCTTTCGTCAGGCCGAACACAACGGCATCGTCCGTTATCGCCTTGATTACCATCCCCTTCAGCTTGTCCCCCTTCCCCATCCATTGGCCTCGGCGGTCATCCTTGCCGGCCCGAATCCGGACTTTGAGCGTTTCGCCCGAGCCCATC
This sequence comes from Candidatus Hydrogenedentota bacterium, assembly GCA_016934125.1. Classification (GTDB taxonomy): domain Bacteria; phylum Hydrogenedentota; class Hydrogenedentia; order Hydrogenedentales; family SLHB01; genus JAFGTL01. The sequence goes on along the minus strand of JAFGTL010000367.1, from coordinate 3,895 downwards.
TTGTCGCGGGTAACCTCGACCCCTTGGAGCAGCTTGGCCATATCGGGCGCCTGCTTCTCGGGAGGCGGCGCCTCGACGAGGGGCATCCACAGCTTGGGCTGGGCGGAAATGGCGCGATGCACGTCGGCGTACTCGAGGTCAGGGGTGACGCGGATGTGCGGCGCAGAGGGGGCGTTCCCGGCCAAGAGATCCTCGAACGCGGCGTGCCGTGCCTCGACGGGGCTGCGCACGGCGTTCGCGGCCAGCAAGGCGGCTGCCAGCGCCAGCACGGCGAACCCGGCCATATAGAGCGCACGTTCCACTCGCTACACCTCCCCGGCCATGAGCACGACATTGTCGAGGAACAGGCTCTTCCCATCCCCTTCAAGAACGATGCAGGGCGCCCGCAGGAGGACACGGGTTCCGGGAGCACCGGGCACAGTGAACCGCACATGGTAGCGATAGCGGGCGCCGTCGGCATCGAGTTCGACGGGACTCTCGAGCGGCGCGCCGGATTCGTCAAGCGTTGCGGAGAGTTGGGCCCGGCCCGTGGCAAGGATGTCGGCGTACAAGTCGTAGGTGGCGCCGGCCTCTAACTCGTGTAGTTGGAATAGGATACCTCCGGGCTGTCGGGCATGGGCGGCGAGACAGGCCGCACCGTCGGAGGCGTGTGTCGTTCCCTGCGTCAGCACCAGCCCCTCGGACTGCCACTCCGGGAAGCCGGCCTCGTCGCCGTCCCACTGCTCGAAGCTGGGGTTCCGGGCACGGTTGGCGGCGGGCGCTGGGGCGTCCATCTGGGCGGGGGCGGGCGCCGGGCCGGGCGCGCCACCGCCGGGGGCGGCGTCGTCGATCACGGTTCGGGTGACGGCGATGGTCGCCGTGAACAGGCCGGCCTGGGGGGGGCGCTTCAGATCCACCCGATCGATGCGGAGTGCCTGGGGGCTCTCCTGGAGCCGTTCGAGGAAGACGGCGAGGTTCTGGATGGGGGCCGGCTCTGTGCGGAACTCGATGTGGTATTGCCGGTAGCCTTCACCGCCTTCGTCGAGCAACCCGCTGGGGAGGGAACGGATATCGACGAGCATGGGGCTGCCTTGGGGGGCCACTTCGCCTTGCGGGGGGGCGTTCTTCGCGGCAAGCCGCGAGATCTCCCTCCGCAGGCGGTCATGGATCTCTTCCTGGCTCCACTGGCTGGAATGCTCCGCGGCGATGGCATCGAACACGGCGTCGACGCCCTCGGCCTGCTCGGCGAGCCGGGCGGCGTACAGCAGATCCTGCTGAAGGCCCTCAATTTCGAGATCGAGAGCATCGAGGCGCGCGAATGCCTGCAGGGCGAGCAGGTAAACGAGGCCGATGAGGATCACCGAGGCCGCGCCTGTGGCCAGGCGCCGTTCCCGCGGTGAAATCCGTTCGTATAGTCCGCGCATCGTGCTGTGTTTCGCCTAATACCCGTCGTCCGGGCCGTATCCGGCCTGGGATTCCGCGGTGTGGCCGTCGTCGTCCGCCTCCTCGGGGAAGGGGATGACGATGGTGTATCGGATCACTTCCTGGTTGCGCTCCATCTCCCGCTCCCACGGCCCCTGGTGGGCGCGGAGGAACTCGGGCACGTCATTGCGGCCCGCCTCGCGGAGGGACTCGGTGAGGAGGAACACGTTGCCTTCGCTCTCGGCGCGCCCCTCGATGTTGATGCCCTGTCCATGGACGAATGCGAACCGGGTGATGTTGATGCCGGAGGAGGGCATGAGCGTACAGAGCCGGGCGAGCAAGCCCAGGGCCGTGCCATGCGACTCGACGTGCGTCTGAAGCCGGGCCAACTGCCGCGTCTTCTGCTCGACGGCCTCAGCGGCGGGCTGGAGCGCGGCGATCCGCGTTTCGAGACGGCGGATGTAGGCCTTGCGTTGATAGAGGGCCTGGGCATAGAGGGCCAGGAGCGCCACGGCGAGGGCGACCACGAGCGCGAGGGCGCGGCCGGCCTTACGCCGTGCCACGAGGCGCTGGCGCTGGCGCACGATGGTTTCGGGCACAAGGCTGATGGCCACGGGGGCATGGCCTTGGGCGGCCAATGCGGCCCCGAGCGACACGAGGGGCAGTCCGGGCAGGCGATCGGCCCCGTTCACCACCAGGCGGTGGGCAAACCGGGCGGGCGCGCATTCGAGCCCCGTTTCGGCAGAGAGGATCTCGCACGCGTGGCGCACGTCTACGCAATCGGAACCGACATGGACGCGATCGGCGCCGGCGCCGTCGTCGGACTCGCGCCGGTATGCGGAGAGCGAGGCGCGCACCTCGACGGCGAGTTCCTCGTAGGCGGCCTGGGCGCCGTCGCTGTCGGGATCCCAGTTCCGCGGCACGGCAAGGGCGCGGCCGTAGGTCATCCGGCAGCCGTCGATTCCGAGGACTTCGAGTCCGCCGGAGGCGAGGTTGACCACGGCGAGCCGCTCGGTAGTGTCTTTGAGGGCAACGAGGGCGGCCGAGGCGAGACAGGCCGAGCTGACGTAGATCTGCTCGGGCTCGATGCCGGCGCCGCGCGCGAGGTGGACGTGCGATTCGACGACGTCGCGGTGGGCGAACACGGCCAGCACGCGGGCCGAGCCATCGGGGAGCTTCTGCAGGATACACTGGGCCATCACCAGTTCGTCGACGGGATAGGGTACGTATTCCTCGGCAGTCAGCCGCACCATGCCATCGATTTCGCCGGGATCCTGGGAGGGCAGGGAGAGGATCCGGGCGGTCATGTCGTGCCGGGGGAGCACGGTGCAGACGGCGTCGTGGGCCACCGCGTGCCGTTCCACGAAGGCCTTGAGGGCGGCCCGGAGCGAATCGTCCGAGGCGCTCCATTCGCCATGCTCCGTCTCGTAGGCGACAACATCGACGCCCCGGGCGTTCCGGCGGGCCCGGAGCAGGGAGATGGTGCGTTCATTGAACTGCAGGATGCTGATGTAGTTGGTTTTACGAGCCACCGGGCCCCTCCCGCCAGTCCAGAACAACCGCTCTTTCACCGTGAATGAGCACCACCGCGGCGCATTCGGCTCTGACTTTGCCGGCACGGCGGGTTGCCCGGCCCGTGATGGTAAAGGACTTGGACTCCAGCTTGCAATACTTCGAGATGGGCGCGAGCCGTTCCGGACTCACGCCGGTGATGCGGGCGAGCTCGACGAGGTCGGGGAAGGCGCGATCATCCTGGGTGTAGAGTTGCCCGTCTGGCCCCTGCCGGTAGGCGAGGATGGCACCGATCACATCTTCGTCGAGGTCGGGGATGCAGCGGAGCACGTCGGGCCCGGCGGAGTTCACGTTGACGCGGCCGTCCCCCCACACCGTCAGGAGATCGCGCAGGCCGGGCACTTGGGCGTCGCCAAACCACTGATCGTCGTCGACGCCGTCGAGATAGCGGATCTCCTCGACGGCCAGGAAGGGGGACACGCGCCCGCTCGAGAGTTCGCCGCCGCGCCGGCGCATGATGGCGTTGACGGTTCGGAAGCTGATGCCGGGGATCTCCTCGAGGATCTCTTCGGGCGCGGCATTCACCGAGATGCGTCGCTCCGCATCGCACACGCTGAACGAGCAGGAGTCGTCGGGGTACTCAGGGCCGCCGCTCGACTCGAAAACCTCGCCGCCTTCGAGCAGATTCGACGGCCCAGCCCACAAAAGGGCCTGGACGCTCGATGCCTGTTCCCGCGCGAGCGCGTCGACGAAGGCCCGGTTCTGGATTTCCGCGAGGCCCCGCTGGACGGCCCCCCGGGCCAACGCGTGGGCTTCGATGTGATCGATGGAGATGGCCGCGGCGCGGCGTTCAAGGAGGGCGCGCCGGCCGAATCCGAGGGTGAGCACCGTCAGGATGGCCAAGGCCCACAGCACGCAGACGAGCACGAACCCGCGCGGGCGTGCGCTAGGGCGCGGGCGTGCGCTAGGGCGCGGGCGTGCG
>JAFGTL010000366.1 GCA_016934125.1 Candidatus Hydrogenedentota bacterium | reverse complement strand
GAGGCAGGAAGGACCACGGATTATGCGGATCGGGGCCAGGAGGGGAGATCAACCACGAACGGACACCAATGGACCTGGCGCAGCATAGCCGCAACCAAACGAAACCGCCCCACCCTCTGTGCCAGAATGATTGAGACAGCCTCCTTGCCCTACACTCTAATCCCTGCAAGGAGGCTGTCTCAATCATTCTGGCACAGAGGGGAACGGGCCGCCGAACCCGACGGGAGTTCGCGAACTCTTCCAGAGTTCAGTTCGCGAACTCTTCCAGAGTTCAGTTCGCGAACTCTTCCAGAGTTCAGTTCGCGAACTCTTCCAGAGTTCAGTTCGCGAGCTCTTTCAGAGTTCGCGAGGCGTAGGGGTGTCGTGATCCCGGGGTGGCGGTGTGCCCTTCGGGCGTTTCACGCCCTCGGGCACACGCTGACCCCGGGCTGGACGGGTTGTTGCACCCCTTCGGGGGGCCGGGCGGGCAAGGGCTTTGCCCAGGCGGGGAAGGAGTAGGCCGCGTGTGGGGTGAGCACCCTCGGCTCTGCCGCTCGGAGGGGCACCGGATGATTTCCGGGGGAGGACTACTGGGAGAGCAGGCTTGAACTCGTCGCAGGAGAGCAAGGCAGGGGGCGTGGGGCCGCCGGAGCCACGGCGGATACGGCCATGGGTGACTCCGGCCATCGTCGCCGGCGGCATGGTGGCATTGGTTGCCGCTGTCGTGTTGGGATTCGGGCTCTCGCTTTGCGCTATGTATGCCCCGAACCAGGCATTCCTGGTGGATGTGCCTCTCGTCATCTCTGACGCGGACGACGCGGCACAGGCCTTCTCCCTCGTCCTGCCGGCAGGCATGTACATCTGCACTCTGGCCGTGGAGCCGCCTGCCGACATGCCGCCGTTTGAGGAGGTGGCCCTTCAGATCTCACTGTCCGTGGAGAGGCATGTTGCCGGATCTGTCGAACGGATCGCCGGGGAAACCACCACGTGTCCCGTGTCGGCAGAAACGCTTGCGCGCGAGGTGCAGCGTCACCGCGACAACGCGGCCGTAGTATCGAGGCAGCCGGACATGGCCCTCCCCTGGCCGATCACGAATGCGGCAACCGGGATCGATCTGGCCGTGTTCGGTCTTGGGCCGTGCTTTGCGGTGCCGGAGGACGCGTCTCGGATCTCGATCCGTTTCGAGATCCGGAACGCGGGCGATCTGCCCGAATCGCTCCGGCAGGCCCGATGGCACTGCCGCGTGGAGCGATTCATCGACGCGGTGTGAGCCCGGCACGATGTGTCCGAACCGCGGCAAACGTCTACCTCGTTGAGCAGCCGCAGTTCGGGCCGCGGCGCACGCCAAAACCGTGGCGCGCCTATGGGAAGACGAGCCACCAACTCGCCGCGTCGTCGGCCAGGCCGTTGGCGTGCCAGGTGCGCACCACGTCCCACATCTCGGGCGTGACGGCCTCGAAATGCCAGAACCCGATGCAGGTGATGCCGAGGCGTTCGGCCGTTTCGAGGTGGGCGCGGGTGCTCGCGGCATCGCTGGCGTAATAGACGTGCATGTGGGCGTCCGCGTCTTGGTAGAGGTATGAGTTCACCTGCTCGTAGGGCAACCAGACGCGCTGGACGGCCGTGCCTTCCGGGACATCGGGGGCCGGATCGGAGTACACGCGCTTCTCGGCGCCGTTCACGGCGAGTTCGAAGTCGCCCGAATACGCGGGCAGCCCCATGACGAGGCGTTCGCGGGGCACATGCTGCATCCAGTACTTCATGGCGTCCTTGGCCCAGGGCTGTGTGCTGACGGGCCCGACGGCGCCGCCCGAGAGGCTGTACATGTCGTAGCACATGACGCGCACGACGTCGCAGGTGTCGGCGATCACGGCCGGATCGTAGAACTCGCCCATGCGGGACGCCTCGGCCGTTCTGCGTGTGGACATCATGTAGCTCACGCAGATGCTCAGTTTCTTGCCGCGCCGGTGGAGTTCGCGCGACGCATCCCGCATCAGTGTGCCGTAGGCATCGCGGAGCGAGGCGTCGAACCCCTCGAAGTCGAGATCGATCCCGTCGTATCCCCGGCCCTCGCAGAGGCGTACGTAGTCGGCGATTGTGGCCTGCCGGTGGGCTTCGGTATCGAAGGCCTCGGGTTTGCCGCCGACGAGTTTGTACACCTGCATGCCGAGGGCGTGGCACTCGGCGACGAAGGTGGCCGGCGCGTCGCCGCACACGCTGATCGAGTCGATCAAGTCGGCCACCGGCCTCAATCGCTCAATGCTCTGCTCGTTCTTGTAGACGAACCATGGCGAGATGCGCTTACCCTCCGCGGGCGGCTCGGCCCCGTATCCAACCCGGGCCACAACAACCAGCGCCACGGCTGCCGCCGTCCATCGCGCAAGTACACTCAATCGTCCACTTCTCACGTGAGTTTCTCCTCGTATCTGGCATCGCCCATTGGGTTGGTGCGGGTTCCCGCGTGCTCGCGCGGCGCTCAGTCGGTGTCCTTCACGTACCGTTCATCGCCGACTTCGGCCTGTAGCCGGTGCATTTCGTCTTTGAGTTCGCGCACCAGGGGCGCGTTGGCCGGATCGCCGTAGATGCTGCGCAACTCGTACGGATCCGTTTCGAGATCGAACAACTCCCACTCGGGGTCATAGGTTTCGCCGATGGCGCCCGGCTGTCCCAACGCGTCCGCGTAGTAATAGATGAGCTTGTGGCGTCTCGTGCGGATGCCGTAGTGGGCGTAGACGTTGTGGTGTTCCTTGTGCATCCAGTAGCGGTAGTACATGGCCTGGCGCCAGTCGGCGGGTGTGGCGCCCTGGAGGAGCGGGCGGATGCTGCGGCCCTGGAACGTCTCCGGCACGGACACCCCGGCGAGATCGAGGAACAACGGCGCGAAATCGACGTTCAGCACCATGTCATCGTTCACCGAGCCCGGGGCGATTTCCTTGGGGTATCGGACGATGAAGGGCATGCGGAGCGATTCCTCGTACATGCACCGCTTGTCATACCAGCCGTGATCGCCGAGGAAGAAGCCCTGATCGGAGGTGTAGATGACGAGGGTGTTGTCCGTCAGTGCTTCCTCATCGAGGTAATCGAGCACGCGCCCGACATTGTCGTCGATGCTGGCCACGACGCGGAGGTAGTCCTTGATGTAGCGCTGGTAGGCCCATTCGCGTAACTCATGCTCGGACAAGCCCTTCTGGACTTCGCACTTGAGGTCCGTGCTCGTCATGTGCACGCCTACGCGCATCTCGGCGGCCGCGGCCGCGGAGGCCCGGTTCTCGTAGTCGTCGTGGAGCGTGTCGGGCGCGGGCACGTCTTCGTTGAGGAAGAGGTGGGCGTGTTTCTCGTCCGGATACCACGGCCGGTGGGGGGCCTTGTGGTGGTAGAGCATGCAGAAGGGCCGCTCCCTGTCGCGGTTTCCGAGCCAATCGAGGCACATGTCCGTAATGAGATCGGTGACGTAGCCGGACACGATGCGGCGCGTGCCGCCGTCCGGCCCGGCGAAGATGAACTCGGGGTTGTGGTAGAAGCCCTGGCCGGGCAGCACGGCCCAGTCGTCGAACCCCGTCGGGCAGTGCTCGGGCCCGGTGCCGAGATGCCATTTGCCGAACACGGACGTCTGGTATCCGGCGCCCTGGAGCAGCTTCGGGAAGGTGGTGAGCCGGTTGTCCATGGGCGTGGCGAGGGTGGTGACGCCGTTGACGTGGTTGTAGGTGCCGGCGAGGATGGTGGCCCGGCTCGGCGTGCAGATCGAGTTCGTGCAGAAGCAGTTGTCCAGCCGCATGCCGCCCTCGGCGATCCGATCCAGATTGGGGGTGCGATTGATCCGGCTCCCGTAACAGCTCATGGCATGGGCGGCGTGGTCGTCGGACATGATGAACAGGATGTTGGGGCGTGAATCGGCCATGACTCCTCCTTCCGGGTTCTCCGCGTCCGGAGTGCGGCGGGCCTGGCGCCCCATGGGCCGGCGCCCGCCCGAGCGAAGTGATCAGAGCCTAGCGGTTCGACGGGCGGCAATGCAACCGGCCCCGCCCCAGAACGTCTGGCAGCGAAGGGCGGCGCGTCCGAAGTCGCCGGCGGTGGGCGGAGCGAAGTGGCCTGCCGAAGAGGTCGGCTGTATTTCCGAACCCGCAATCCAGAACTCAACTGGTTTCCGATTTTGGGAAAGGCACCCGCCAAGGTGGCGTGTCGCGACTACTCCGAACTGGTGACCAGGGCTTTGTCCGTAAGGATGAGCGGGTGATTCATGAGCGGCAGATCATGTGCCACAAGGCCCGCCTCCTCGACCTCGACGTTCGCGGGCTTGTAGGCCTTCCCTGAAAGCGGATCGATGAGTACAGGGTCGGTGATTGTGGCACCCTCGGGGAACGTGAGCCGCACGGACAGAGCCTGCGCTTCCCACGGATTGATCATGTTGCCCGGGTACCAATAGGCGTAGAGGGCATGGCCGCCGCGGGCAAATCCGGCTTCCTGGAGCTTCTCCTTCTCCCGGTCGATGAGGGTGGCGGAGAGGGATGCAGGGCGTGTCTCGGCGTCAAAGAGGGCGCAAAGGCATTGGTAGGCATAGTACGACGGCTTGCACGTGTAGTCGGTCCCCCGAAGAAGGCCTTTGAAATTGGTCTTGCCCAGGTACCCTACCAGATCGACGGTGTGGAAGTAGCTCGTCAGGGGAATCTGAAGCCGCAGGTCGGTCAGGATGCGCCGGAGTAGCCATTTGGCTTGGGCCGGCTCGGTCCAGGGCAGGCTCGACAAGGCGCCCACGCTCTCGGGTCCTCCCTGCGACGGCGCACCGTTCTCGCCTTGCCAGAGGACGATATTCTTGTTGTGGGCGCCTATCACTGCGCGCATCTTTGCGATGTCATCTTCGTAGCCGTCTTCCGGATAGGCGCGGTAGGGGTGGTAGGAGATGACGTCAAGGTAGTCGGTAATCCCGTTGTCGAGGCAGCCCTGGATGTACTCCATCTTGATGTGCCCGCAGGAGATTCCGATGATCTTAGCCTCCGGCACGGCCTTTCGGATGACCGGGGCGGTTTCCGCGACGAATCTGACGTAGTCGGCCGCGTTGGGCTTCTCCGGTTGCCATGCGATGTTGGGCTCGTTCCAGATCTCCCAGT
>JAFGTL010000365.1 GCA_016934125.1 Candidatus Hydrogenedentota bacterium | reverse complement strand
CCTGAGATTCCATGACCAAACATACAGCGCAAGTGTAAACCATGTTCCCGGTCCAAAGTGTAAACTATGCTCCGGGCCGCGCAACAAAACGGGAACCGGCTCCGCAAAGGCCACAGCTTGATCATGGGCGGCTTGCCCCCTATGATCGGTATAACGCGTCAGACTGTAGCAGCGGGAGCGAGGGCGGGGCTCATGAAGGGAGACGCACCGAGATCGAGACGGGTGTTTCTGAAGGCCTCGGCGGGCCTTGCGGCGGCGGGGCTTACGGCATCGTGTGCGCCCGGTTCGGGCGGCCCGTTCCGGCGGCTGTTTCTCGTCACCCTCGATACGCTCCGGGCCGATCATCTCGAATGCTACGGGTATCCGCGCGACACGGCCCCGTTCCTCACCGATCTTGCCCGGCGCAGCGCCTTGTTCCGGCGCGCCATGGCGGCGTCTTCCCACACGAATCCGGCCCACGCCTCGATCTTCTCGGGCCTCGAGGTGCCGCAACACAAGTATGTCCACAATTCCCAGGCGGGCATGTCGGACAAGGTGTACGCGATGGCGCAGGCCTTCCAGGATAGCGGGTTCGACACGGCGGGGTTCTACAGCATGGTATGGCTGGGATGGTTTGAGCGGGGGTTCCGCACGTTTCAGCGCCGTCCCGATCCGGACAAGTACAAGGTTGAGTACAGCCTGGCGCCCGAGACGGTGGCCCTGGCCCGGGATTGGCTGCGGGGCCGGGGCCCGCGCGATCGGTTTTTCCTCTGGCTGCACCTGTTCGATGCCCACGTGCCGTATCGGGCGCCGGCCGAGTTCCGCGATCTGCTCCGGTTCCGCGACGACAAGGAACGGCGGCAACTGACGGCGTATTGGCTCGATACGCAGAAGAAGGATCCCGAGTCGGGGCCGTGGGCGGGCGATCTCGATGCGTTCGTGGCGACGCAACAGGCGTACGACGCGGAGATCCGCTTCATGGACGCGCACCTCGGCGAGCTGTACGCGTACGCCGGCCGGCGCGGGCTCAACGACAACAGCCTGTGGATCGTGACGGCCGATCACGGCGAAGGGCTCGGCGCCCACGGGTATGAGGGCCACGGCAAGCACATCTACCAGGAAGAACTGCACGTGCCGCTCCTGATCCACGCGCCGGACGGGCGCTATGGGGCGCGCGGCGTCGACGGCCTCGCCCATCACACCGATCTGCTGCCGACCGCGGCCGATGCGTTCGGGGTGTCCGTCGACAGGCAGGCCACCCCGATCCACGGTGTCTCCCTCATGCCCCTCGTCGACGGCACCGGCGGGCTCCCCTCGGATCGCCGCGTGTTCGCGCAGCGGAGGCGGAAGTATCCACTCCATCCCTTCACGATGGAGTGGGAAGACGGGCCGATCTACTCGGTGCAGGACGAACGGCTCAAGTACATCTTCCACGCGCACGGCGTCGATGAGTTCTTCGCGCTCGATTCGGACCCCCGGGAACTGGCCAACCTGGCCGTGGCGGACTCGGCCGAAGCCGACGCGATGCGGGCTCACGCGCAGGCCGCGTACGCGCAACTGACGGCCGACTCGCAGTCCATCGAGGAGAAGGATCTCAGCAGCGAACATGTCGAGGCGCTGAAGGCGGCTGGGTATCTCTAGGGGGCACCTGTGGCCTTGCCGACGCCTTTTTTTCACCGGGCCGAACGCGGGGCGCCGGTTCCTCCGCGAGTCCAGGGGCCGTCGGCGGCACGGAACGCCGCTCGGCAGTGGCCGGTAACCCCAAGAATCCCAGTCACAAACCCCTTGCGTTTCAGGGCACAATCCTGCTAATATGGCGCCTGGAATCAAAAGCGGAGGCCAAATTCTCGCGCGCCGCCAAGCCGGCCCGCCGATCGGGGGAGAACGTTTCGTGGAGGACACGAAACGGGCCGAACCGAAAGCGGGGGAGGCTGGGATGGCCCAGCGCGGGGGGAACGCCAACATTAGGGAGAGGTCGGGCAAGGTGCTCGGCGCAGTGACGTACTGCGAAGGGCGGTGTCCGCGAACTAAAACGGGAGGAGAAACATGCGCAGGCTGATCTGTGTCGCACTGACGCTCGCATTGGCAGGCGCCGCCTATGCGGAACTTCAGAACATTGAAGTGGGCGGCGAACTGCGGATGCGGGGCCGGTACTACCGGAACGCATTCGCCACGGGGACGGGAGCCGGCCCGGGGCGGCAGGTGATCATTCCGAACAACTTCGTTCCGCGGCGGGCGATTGGGCCGAACGGCGTATCGTCCATCTTCGACTGGGACGATGACGGGAATGACTGGCATTTCCTTGAGACGGCGCTGGTGCTCGACTTCTGCGCCGATTTCACGGACAACGTGTCGGCCTTTATCCAGTTCTACGATTTCTGGATCTGGGGCGAGGACTTCCGCTCGAACTACATTACGGGCGCGGACTCGCGGGCCAACAGCTCGGATGACATCGAGATCAACCAGGCCTACATCGAGATGAACCAGGTGCTCGATCAGCCCCTCCGCCTGCGCATCGGCCGCCAGGCGCTCAAGTTCGGAAAAGGCTGGCTCATCACCGACATGCTCACCCCGACGCAGCGCCTGTCCTTTGACGGCATCCGGCTCACCTATGACGTCGACGCCTTCACGGTGGATGCGTTCTGGGCCAAGCTCGCCGAAACGGGTATCACCGAAGAAGACGGCGATGTCGATCTGTACGGCGTCTATGCCACCTACAAGGCCCTCGAGCCCGTCGACTTGTCGGCGTACTGGTTCTGGCTGCGCGATGCGCGTTCGCGCAACGACACGAACTTCATCGCGCCGGTCGAGTGGGTCGAGGATCTGTTCGGCCTCGATGACTACGACGTGACCAACCTCCACACCGTCGGCATCCGCGCCAACGGCAAGTGGGCCGCCCTGGACTACGACCTCGAAGTGGCGTATCAGTTCGGCGAGGCGGACGCCCACGGCTCGGGCTTCGTGCCCTTCAATCAACTGTACGGCGATGACGGCGCCGAGTATGACAACTGGGGCGCCGACCTTGAAGTCGGGTATACGCTGGAAGACATGCCGTGGTCGCCGCGCATCTACGTGGGCGGCGTGTACTTCGAGGGCCAGGACGAGCGCGACGTGAGCTTCTGGGAGTGGATGAATCCCTTCTACCGGCCCGAAGCCAGCGTGTCGTTCAACCGCCTGTTCTCGGATCGCAACTACATGCCCACCGTGAACGACAACGGCTGGATGTCGAACTTCTACCAGGTTCGCGGCGGCGTGACGGTTCATCCGCTTGAGAAGATCACGGTGACTGCGTCCGTGGCCGCCGAGTGGGCGGACGAGACCTTCGACTTCCCGACCTCGGTGACGTTCGGCGAGTGGCGGATTCCCGTGGCGCCGGCCCTCAGCTTCTGGAGTCAAGAAGGCGACGACTTCATCGGCTGGGAGACGGCCCTGGTGCTTCGCTACGACTACAGCGAAGACCTCATGTTCCTGCTCTACTGGAACCACCTGTTCGTAGGCGACGGGCTCGCCTGGGGGTCCTTCAGCCAGTTCAATGGCACGGACTTCACCGGTGGTACGGATCAGGAAGACGCCGATTACGTGTTCATCATGACGAAGATCAAGTTCTAAGCTTCGTCTGACGTACTGGAAGTAAGCGAAAGGCGGCCGGCGGGCGCAAGCCCCCCGGCCGCCTCGTTTTCAGACGCGCCGCCGGTGCCGCGTCAGGGCACCGTTCCCCAGATATCCACGTGCCGATCCGTCACGAGCGCGACATCGAGCATGGCCAGCCCGGCCCGCTCGAGTTGGCCCCGGATCTCGCCGGGCGTATACGCCGACAAGAGCGAGCGGTAGAACTCTTCTTTCAGCAGATCCGGCTCCCTGCCCGAATAGGTCTCGACGATGGCATGGGCCCGTTCCGCGGAGTCCGGCCGGGCCAGGTCGCGCAGGAACACCGCCGCACCGGGCTTGGCGACGCGCTTCACCTCGGCCCAGAAGGGCTCGACGTTGGTGATGTGGTGGAGAATGCTGTTCGAGAAGACGAGATCGAAGGAGGCCGGCGCAAAGGGCAGCCGCTTCGCGTCCGATTGGACGAGCCCCATGGCGCGATCGGCGCGGCGCGCGATGGACAGCATGGCGAACGAGGCGTCCTGCGCGACGATCCGCCAACCGGGCCGCGCGGCCACCGCGCGCCGCGGGATATCCGCCGGGCCGGTGCCCAAGTCGAGGGCGAGCAAGGGCCCCGGGGCGGGCGTCAGCTCGATGAGGCGCTCGACGAACGCCGCATTCACGTCCGCGAAGTCCGCCTCGGCATACACGACGGCCTCGTCATCGAGATCCATGTACTCGGGTTCGGGCTGGCGTGTCAGTGGTTCGTTCATGGCGAGAGGATAGCGGCCGGCCCACTACTTGCGCAACTGCTCGCAGTATGCGGCGTAGAGGGCCGCGGCGGAGTCGCCCAGGGCGGGGCGGATGAACTCGCGGTAGCCCCAGGTGATGGCCGTTGGGGTGTAGGCGCCCGCGAACTCGAGCTTAACCGCCAGCTTATCTGCCGGCACGCCGCGCCAGTACGGCCGGGTGCTGGGATCGTTGACATGGGTCTTCTCGCCGAACCGCTCGACGTACTCGCGGGCATCGCGCACGGCGAGTTCGCCCGTCTCGATGTTGGCCCAGAGCGCCGTGTCGGTGGCGCGGCATGCGGCCGCCATGGCCTCGAAGAAGGGGGCGCGATCCGCGAGCGTGTAGAACGAGAGGTGCTCGCCGCTGTCCTGCAACGCGACGATATCGATGTCGGCCTGGGCGAGGAGATGCGTCCAGAAGGCTTGATACTCGGCCGGTTCGGCCCAGCGGAAGTCGCCGAGGATGCCGGCCCGATCGAGGATGAAGAACGGGGAGATCATGACGGGCCGCTCCGGGGCGACTTGTTTGCAGCACGCCGACACCTCGCCGTAGAGCCGGCGGATCAGCCCGGCCCGTTCGCCCCAGAACACGTATAGCTCATAGGGAATGTAGAAGCCCTCGAAGCAGTCGTAGGCGCCGTAACGGCCTTCGAGCATCCGCACCCGCGCGCAGGCCCGCTCGATTTCGCCGGCAGGATCGTCGAGCGTCCACCAGTGGGGCGCGGCCAGGGTATCGATGAACACGCGCATGCCGCGCCGATCCAGTTCGGCGAACAGGGCGAGCATGGGATCGCCGGCGCCCGCATCCGGCGCGCCGACGAAGGGGCCGTTCAGAATCAGCAGGTTCAGGCCAAGGGCCTGGAGCCGATCCAGATCATCGCGCCATTCGGCGACGGGGCGTTGGGCGTCCTCGGGCGTCATCCACCACAACGTGCCGATCAGGCCGGCCCGCGGTGGGGCATGGCCGAACCGGGCGCATCCCAGGGCCGACGCGGCCAGCAGGAGGGCGAGGGTGCAGAAGGCGGCGCGGCGCACGGGGTGCGCCCTCAAAAATCCGGCTCGATGGCGGGCGCGCCGAGGACGGTGTCGAGCATGCCGAGTCGCTCGTAGCGGAACTGCTCGGCCACGGGCAGGCCCGCCTGTGCGCCCGTCCGCGCGCAGAAGGCCCGCACGCCCGCGTCCATGAGGGCGCCGTGCGCGCCCGCCTCGGCGGCCTGTTCGAGGCCCGGCACGCTCACGCCCAACGCGCGGGCCTCCTGGAGGATGCCGTCCACGGTGAGCGCCATCTGCGTGTCATGCTTGAGCAAGGCCTCGAGTTTCTTGTCGATGGTGGACGAGATGTCGACGAAACACCGCGCATTCGTTGGGGATTTGGCGAACCAGTACGCCTCCGTCACCGGATGGGGCGGATGGGCGTGTTCGGGATGGAACCGGGGGTTGCCGCTGAAGGACGCGGCCTCGAGGGACGCCATGGCCACCACGCGGTGGTCGGGGTGGCCTTCATAAGGCGCGAAGGGATCCCAACTCATGACGATATCGGCCTTAACCTCGCGGATCACGGCCATGATCTTGCCCCGGATCGCGTTCACCGGCTCCGCGTTGAGTTCGCCATCCGCGTAGCCCTCGAACCGCACGGCGCGCAGCCCCAACACCCGGCCCGCCTCTTCGGCCTCGCGGGCGGACGCCCCGGCCAGTTCGGCCGGCCCGAGCCGATACGAGCCCTTCGAGTTATCCGTCAGGATGTACTCGTAGACGTCGTAGCCTTTCTCGTCGACGAAGCGGGCCACCGTGCCGCCCGCGAGGAACTCCATGTCGTCGCCGTGGGCCACAACCACGAGCACCACCTTGCGCTTTCGGCCTGTCGTCATGGCCGCTCCTTCCCGTCGCGATACCAGGCCACCGTCCGCTCGAGCCCCTCGCGCACGGTGACAGCCGGCTCGTAGCCCATCGCGTCCCGCGCCCGCGCGATATCCGCGTACGACAGGTGGATGTCGCCGGGGCGCGGCGGGAGAAACGCCGGGGGCAGATCCGTGCCGAGGATCTCGTTCAGCATCTCGACGACGTCGAGCACCGAGGTGGTGGCGCCGCAGGCGATGTTGTACACGCCCGCCAGCCGGCCCGGGGCGGCGCACGCGGCCAGATTCGCCGCGACCACGTTGTCCACGTAGCTGAAATCGCGCGATTGCGTGCCGTCGCCGTACACCGGCGGGGCCTCGCCGGCCAGCATCTTCATGATGAAAATGGGCATCACGGCTGCGTACTGCGACTTCGGATCCTGCCGCGGCCCGAACACGTTGAAATACCGGAGCGCCACGATGTCGGTTCCGTACAACTCGGTGAACACGCGCGCGTACATCTCGCAGGTGGCCTTGGTGACGCCGTAGGGCGAGATCGGATTGAGCGGCAGCGTTTCGGCCGCGGGCAGCGCGCTCACCTCGCCGTACACGGAGGAAGACGAGGCGAATACGACGCGCTTCGCACCGGCATCCCGCGCGGCCAGGAACACCTGGATCGTGCCTTCCACGTTGGCATGGTTCGATCGCACGGGATCCTGAACGGATCGCGGCACCGAGGGAATCGCCGCCTGGTGGAGACAGTAGTCCACCCCGGCGAAGGCCCGCGCAAGACACTCGGGATCGCACACGCTGCCCTCGATCACCTCGATCCGATCGAGCAGCCCGTCCAGGTTCTCGCGGCGGCCCGTCGAGAAGTCGTCGAGCACGCGCACCTCATCGCCCCGGGCCGACAGGGAACGGGCCAGGTTGCTGCCGATGAAGCCTCCGCCGCCCGTGATGAGATAGCAAGCCATAGCGCCTCCGTTCCGGGCCCGATTATAGGCGAACCGCCCAGGAGGCACAACGCACTCCAGCTATCCCAATTCGTCTCGTAACTCGGGGGCGCGGCGCGTGAGGCAAGCTCGGCCTCGCTGTTCGTGCTTGCGGAACGCTTACCCAGTGGGTGAGTATGTGGCCGAGCGGAACCTGCGCACCGCCAAAGACTTCGGACGCGCCGCCCTTCGCGACCAGACGTTCTGGGCCTATTCGGCGAGCACCTCGATTGCGCCGAGGCGGTAGCGGCGGTGGCCGTCGTGGCCGGCCAGGGGCAAGGCGACCACGGGCGTGCCGTCGCGCATGCCCACCGACACGAACACGTCGAAGGTGCCAGCGGGCATGTTGGGCGCGAACCCGTGCGTCGACGGGATAGCGTGCACCGGCGCGGCATCCGGCGGGCCGACTTCGAGATCGCGGAGGTTGTGCGCCTCGTCGACGAACACGGCCACAATGCCGCCTTGGGCGTCCTTGAGCGTGAACGCGACGTATCCGCCGGGGTAACAGGGCGCCACGCCCGCGTTGGCCCAGGTGGATGCAAACCCGACGCGCTCGGTGCGCGCAATCCGCGCCGGCCACGACGCCTCGCGCAACTGGAGCCGGTAACCGAGGCGGAGGTTCACCTTGTCGATGAGTTCCCGCTCTTTTTCGAGGAATTCGCGCGGAAACCAGTGAATGCACATGTAGCTTGCGTGGTATTCCTCGATGGCGCGCAGGAAGATGTCGCGGTGCCACGCCTTGCGTTCCATGGACGGGTGGTAGTGCTCGTGTTCGAGGATGACGGGCAACCGCGGCCAGAACGCCTGGGCCATGTCGGCATGGAAATACGAATTGGGCGGGGGCTGCACGAGGATGCTGTCATCGCGGAGCGTCATGCCCAGTTCGAGCGCATAGGCGATGGTGTCGTCGCCCTGGAAACTGAAATCGTCGTTGGCGGCGAGCAGCGTGTGCTTGAAATGGCGCGCATAGAGATCGATGTGCTGTTTCACGACCTCGGCCGGATACTTGATCTGCGTGCTCGCGAAGGTGTGCCCCTCGCCCCACACGCCGAAGGAACCCACGTCGATGAAGGCCACGTTCGGGTTGCCGTCGTAGCGCGCCGCGGCCGCGGCCAGGAACCGGCCATGCTTCTCGAGAAACACCGGATCCGCGTAATCGGGCTCCCAGAACGGGCCGTTCTCGTCCACACCCTTGCCGTAGGTGAAGCTGTAGCCCTTGGCGCCCGCGTCCTCCACCCATTTCGGCGTCGCATACCGCATCCACGACTCCGACACGCTGAACCGGAACGCCACCTGCAACCCCTTGTCGATCCAGCGCTGGGCGGGCGCGTCCACCACGGCCCAGTTGAACTGCCCTTCCTCGGGCTCGATGTACGCCCACGGCAGGCGCAGGTAGATGCACGACAGGCCCGGGAAATCGTCGAGTGTGTCCGATGGCGCGAGTTTCGAGCCGTAGTTGGCCAGGATGTTCGAATAGAAATTCAGTTTCCAACCCATCTGCGGGTTTACGAGCGCCTCGCCCGTGTCCTCCGGCCGAACCGTCACCCGCCCCTCGGCTTCCTGCGCCATGCCCTGCGCGCACAACGCCAGCCCAACCGGAACCACCAGGGCGCCCCCGTGCGCGCATACGGCCCGCGCCACCGACACCACCAACGCCATCTCACGCGTCATCCCGGAGTCCCTCCTATCCATTCGCCCTGCTCGACGCGCATTGTAGCACGCGCCGCCCGTCCGGGCGCGCGCAACAGAAATGGGGATGCATCCGAGGCTCAGCCGTCCCTACGGGACTGGGTAAAGGGACGGGCTCGAAACCCACCGTTCAAAACGGTGGGCTATTCCCGACCGCCCCTACGGGGCTACGGGGCGCTCGCTGCGGGATGGTCACTGCGGGACGGTCCCTCTCGAATGGTCGCCCCGTACGCCCGCCCTGTTGTGGTGTGCCCTTTCGGCCACACGCCCCGCGCGCTCGCTACGCGATCTCCGTCGCCCCGCGCGCGGCATCCTCGCTCTCATCCCCTTCTGGTGCGGCCTTCCCGTCTTGGCCCCGATCCGTGTCCGGTGTTCCTCACTGCGCGGCTCTGCGCCCTCAGCGCCCTCCGCGTTGATCCTCTCCCACGACGGCTCCTATCTGCTGCCATCCGTGTGTTCCGTGTAGTCCGTGGTCGGTCGCCCTCTTTCCGGCCTGTTCTCTGTCCACGGATCGCACGGGCTCCACGGATCTCGGCCGCCTTCGCGCCCGTCTTGCCCTAGAGGCCATCTCTATGGTGCTTCTGGTGATAATGGAATATGACTTCGACTGCCAATACCAACACGCCGAAGCCAACCGCCTCGATGATGATCCCGCCGATGTCGGTCTCTTGGCCCTCTTGAATCGAAGCCTTTATCCATATCCAGAAACACACAGGCACAGCGATCCCGAGAACGGTCGAGGCCCACCGGACAAGACAACTCTTCCTGTTGGCAACCAACAGAGGCGCTCCCTCAGGATGCCGAAGCCGACTCCGAACCTCGCAGGCCTCTTCTTCTGGCTTGCTCTGTGCTTTAGCCCTAGAGCCCATCTTTATGATGCTTCAGGTAGTAATCCGCGACCACCGCGACTGGCAGTACCGGTACGAGAAGACGAGCCGCAAGGGAAACGATCATCCAAATGTCGGCCTCTTCACCCTCCTGCTCCCATGTCCAGAGACACACCATCAGGACAACCGTCACGATCATTGCCCCGCACCTCAGAAGGCAGGTCTTCACGAAAGAAGTCAACCCAGAGGCTCCTCTTACGGCCACGGCGACGAACTCAACTCCACCGCTCGCCGATATTCCGCATCTCAGTGCTACGATGTGTCATGGAGACTTCTCGCAGCAAATCTCAGCGCATCTCCCCTTCGCCAGGATTCCGAGGGCCGCTGTCGGGCCGCCCTACAGAGCGGCAAGTACCTCGCCCATGAATGAACAACTGAGTACTGTATGGCCGTGATTCCCCCCTCATCTCACAGGCTACTGCCTTGCACAGCCGTTGGCAGCCGATTCGTTCGACGAAAAGAGCAGCAGTATTGCGGGGGCTGCTGACAGCCAGTATACGAGCGTCCAAAGCCCCGTTGGCATTCTGAGGGCTGCGAGAGAGAGCCCGCATGCAATGACAGCGAGCAGGAGGCCAGCCACGCTACAGCAAATATCGAGCCAGAGCAGTGGCCGAGGAAATCGCTTGGCTCTAGCAGCTGGAATGGCGTAGCACCAGGCATACGCCTGACACAACGCCGCTATCGCCATAGCCTCAACTAAGTCGGACGGCCACACCAAGCATGCGACAAGAAGCACCGCAATCACAGAGATGATACCTTTGGATATGTAGCGGCTGGGCTTCATCGTGGCCTCCCTTTCTGGACGAACGTTCTGCAGGAACATACGGTTCCGTGCGCAACGGGCGCCCGACACTCCTTACTCCTGCTGAAGAAGGAAGGAGCCCTTCTTGTCCCCGGCTTCTGCCAAGACGACAGGGTCAATGCGCGCTGAGGCCGGAACCGATTGGATCACCGTTTTCAGCAGGGTTTCGCGCGAGACAAATCGGTTCATCTCGAGCTCCAAGGATTTCCCCCCAAGAAGTCTCAACTTAAGGTGATCGTTGTCTACATATATGAAGTGCCGGAACCTGCCAAATCCCAACCCTCTCACTTCTACAACGTCGGCCCATCGTACCGTTCGCGTTCGACCGAACGGCGAAACGATGGCGATACAGTCGGCAGATACCCGCAGTACTTGGCCCACCGAGTAAAACCCAAGCGCCATGAACACGCTAGCCCAGGCGAGCCATACCGCACCCGCGATGGCCAGGCCTTGATTGCCCGAGTACACGCCCACCAGCACAGCAAGAAAGCACACCACGGCGCACAGGGCCACTACCGTCAACGCCCCCATTGGCGCCGTGCCCTTGGTCTTGGTCGCTAAACACGGTTCACAAGTCAGGTTAGTCGCAGTCTGTCCCTGGCGTCTCCCCAGTGCCCCGGCCCCGAATATCGCCCCTGTTGCCATAGCGGAAGTCTAGCACAGACGCCCCTCCCGCGCAACAGGAATGGCGATGCATCCGAGGCAAAAGCGGATCCCGCAAATAATAGGTGACTGTCCCTATTTACCTCCGCCTGGTGCTCATCCTCGTGCGTCACTTGCTGGCAGCCCCTGGGCCGTCACTTGCCGGGGCGGCTGCGTAGTCTGCGAATCGAACCGTAGCCGACGGCCAGCAGTGTCACGGCAACGCCTACGGCAAGCAGGCCCGTGGCCAAGCTCAGCTTGGCGTCCTTGGCCCTGCCCTTGTTCGTCCCCGGCCGCACCGCTGGTGAAGGCGGCGCCACTTGCCCCTCCCTTTCGGCCACCGGACGCGCCACAGCAGCTTCGACGAACTCAGCATCTGCATCGAAGAGATCATCCAGCGTCGCCGCTTCGCCAACAATGAACTCAACGCCGCTGCTCTCATCCTCAGCAAGGATGCCCTTGGGGGGCTGCGTCCAGAACTCATCCTCAGGTATCTCTGGGTTGAACTCGATGCTCAAGAGCTTGTATCGCTCGACACTGAACTCACCCCTCTCTCGCACCGCCTCCTTGTCGCAATCAACGATCATCTCCTGCGGGAAGAACATGCCGGGCGCAAACTCGCGGAAATCTGCACACTGAACCCGGAAAGCGACGTACTTCTCGCTAGGACTCCTTATTGCGTAAGTCTCTCGTTTCACGAGGGCCAAGTCCATGTCCGCTGCGAGCCACGCCTTGAAGAACGACAACTCGACCACGTAGCAGTCGTGGCCGGCAATCTCCTCCGTCTCGGGCAGGAGCGTCACGCCTGGCTCGTTCAGGCAACTGAGGAGATCCGTGGTTTGTGTATGCTGGATGAATGCGCTTCTGTCATCTTCCAAGGCGGCGCTGTGGAGGCCCATGAGCGCTATGGGCGAATACACGTGCAACTGATAGGCTTCGGCGCGATCGACTTGTTTGATTTTGACGTGCGTGGGCGGGCCGACATCCGAGAGGCTGAGCTTCTGGCTCAAATCGCCCACCTGCACAGTCCAAGAGATAGGCACCACTTGATCCCGTTGTACGTCAACCAGTGCCAGCCGTCTTCCCGCATTGAGTCCCTGCCCGTAGTCTTCGTATACCTTGGTTGTCTGACGAATTCTCTGGCCTTCGAGCGTGTAGGCATCCCGCGTGACGGAGTAACTCGTTCGGAAACTGCGCAGATAGTTGTACTTGTGCGCGTATACATCCTTCACGTCCTGCAACTCCAAGGCATGCGCCAGCCGGAACGAGAGATACGCAACAACAAGACAGATCCGCGTTGATAGCTGCTTCGACGTGAGATTTGTCACGGTGTAACCCACCCGGCATTTGCCGACTCGATGGATCTCCCCGTGCGCCCGCCCACGGCCTGGGCCGTCAACTCGTTCGCGTCGTTGTACGTCATGACACAAGTGTCCGTGTTCGCCGCGTCGAGCATCCCGGCCCCGAATGTCGCCCCCGTTGCCATAGCGGAAGTCTAGCACAGACGCCCCTACGGCGCAACAGAAATGGGGATGCATCCGAGGCAAAAGCGGATCCCGCAAATAATAGGTGACTGTCCCTATTTACCGTCCCGATGCCCCGGCCCCGGATGTTGCCCCTGTTGCCATACCGGCAGTCTAGCACAGAAGGCCCTACGGCGCAACAGAAATGGGGATGCATCCGAGGCTCAGCCGTCCCTACGGGACTGGGTAGAGGGGCGGGATCGAAACCCACCGTTGAAAACGGTGGGCTATTCTCGGCCGTCCCTACGGGACGCTCTGTGCGCACGCTCCCTCCGGGACGCTCTGTGCGCACGCTCCGTGATCTCCGAGGCTCCGTGTGCGGCATCCTCTCTCTTTCCCTTCTGATGCGGCCTTCCCTCTTGGCCCCGTCCATGCCCGTGTTGCACTCTGCGCGGCTCTGCGTCCTCAGCGCCCTCTGCGTTGATCCTCTCCCACAACCGCTCCCATCCTCCATTGGTGTTCATCCGTCAATTCCCAATTCCCCGGGGTGCCCCGGGCCGGGGCGTGTCCGTGCTATGATGTTTTGCACCCCAACTGGCTGCGTTGGCCCGAAGGGTTGAGGTTTCAACGCGGAAAAGGGAGCGAATCGTGGGGGAAGAACAGCACGCGCGCGTATTGAGCCGGCGGGGGTTTCTGGCCGGGCTGACGGCGACGGGGGCCGCGGCGGTTCTGGGCCATGGCCGGGGCGCGGCGGCCGGGGACAGGCCCAACATCGTTTTCTTCCTCGTGGACGATCTCGGCTGGATGGACACGACAACCTACGGCAGCCAGTATTATGAGACGCCCAATGTCGAGCGGCTGGCGCGGCGTTCGGTGCGATTCACGGACGCGTATTCGGCGGCCCCGCTGTGCACGGCAACCCGGGCGAGCATCATGACGGGGAAATACCCGGGCCGGCTGCACATCACGGGCGCGTCGGGCCATCTGCCGCTCCGTGAAGGCCCGCTCATGCCCGAGTCGGCCCAGCCGCACGAGGAGATCCTGTCGCCGCGGTGCCAGGGATATCTTCCCCTCGAGGAATACACGCTGGCCGAGGCACTCAAGGATGCGGGGTATCGCACGGGGTTCGTCGGGAAATGGCACCTGGGCCATGACGAGAAGTTCTGGCCCGAGCACCAGGGGTTCGACGTCAACGTCGGCGGTGGCCGGTGGCCCGGGCCGCCGAGCTACTTCTCGCCATACGGCATCAGCAAGCTCCCCGACGGCCCGGATGGCGAGTACATTGCGGACAGGTTGACGGATGAGGCGCTGGCCTTCATCGACGAGTCCAAGGACGCGCCCTTCTACCTCAACCTCTGGCAATACGCCGTCCACGCGCCGTATCAGTGCAAGGAGGACTACCGCGATCACTTCGAGCAGAAGAAGGATCCCCGCGGCGCGCAGCGCAACGCCGTCATGGGCGCCATGATCAAGAGCATGGACGAGAGTCTGGGCCGGGTGCTCGACAAACTCGAAGAACTCGGCCTCATGGACAACACGATCATCATCTTCTCGTCCGATAACGGCGGGAACATGTACGATCGGACGATGCGGGACGGGACGAACCTCGGGCCGATGTCGCCGGAGGGGCGCACGCCCACCAACAACGCCCCGCTGCGCAGCGGCAAAGGATCGGTGTACGAAGGCGGCATTCGCGTGCCGACGATGGTGTACTGGCCGGGCAAGGTTGCGGGCGACACCGTGTCGCACGAGCCGATCTGCAGCATCGACTTCTACCCGACGCTCCTCGATATGCTCGATATCGCGCCGCGGCCCGGCCAGGTGTTCGACGGGATCTCGTTCGCGCCCGCCCTCGAGGGGAGGCGGCTCCGGCGCCGCGCGCTGTATGGCCATTTCCCGCACTTCACGCAGGTGGTGCCATGCCGGCAGGCGAGTTGGGTGCGCGCGGGCGACTGGAAACTCATCCGGTTCTACGAACTCGATGAGAATTTCCCCAACCGCCTCGAACTCTACAACCTGAACGACGATCTCTCGGAGATGTGGAATCTGGCGGAGGCGTGCCCGAAACGGGCCTGCGATCTCGAACGCATGCTGGACAGGCACCTGGCCGAGACAGGCGCGCTCGTGCCGAAGCCGAATCCCAACTACCGCCCCGAGGCCGCCCGCGAGATCGCCGGGTGGCGGCCCAGCGGCCAGTGCTGGATCGAGCCGGCCGTCGCCGGGCTGATCCTCCATTCCACCGGCGGCGATCCGTTTATCGTGAACACCGGCGCGCCGGATGCGGCCGGCCGGCTCGTAGCACGGTTCCGCATGCGCTCGACGAGCGCGGGCCCGGGCCAGTTCTTCTGGACGACGCAGCAGGGCCGGCGGTTCGGCCCGCAGCGGCGCCTCGATTTCGCGCCCGCCCACGATGACGCCTGGCACGAGTACGCGGTGCCCTTCGAGGCGGACGCGCCGCTCGAGGCCGTCCGGCTGGATCCGTCGGTCGGCCCGGGAACGGTGACTATCGAGTGGATTCGCATTGAGGACGCCCAGGGGAACGCCGTCAAGGAGTGGCGGTTTTCCCGGTAACACTGCCCCGCGCGGGCCGCAGAAACCGACGAAAGGAGCGCACCATGCGCCGATCTGAAATCAACGCCGCTATCGATCGGGCGATCCGGTTCTTCGAGGAAAGCCGGTTCCCTTTGCCACCCTTTGCGTTCTGGACGCCTGAGGAATGGCGCGCGAAGGGCCCTGAGTGCGACGCGATCCGCGACACGCAGATCGGGTGGGACGTGACGGATTTCGGCTCGGGCGACTTCGCCGGGACGGGCCGCACGATCTTCACGCTCCGGAACGGGGCGGCCCGCGATCCCCGTTACGCCAAATCCTATGCCCACAAGGCCATGTGCCTCGCCGAAGGCCAGCGCTCACCCGTCCACCTCCACAAGAGCAAGATGGAGGACATCATCAATCACGGCGGCGGCAACGTGCTCATCAAGTTCTGGCGCGCCGCGGGCGACGACTACGCCCTGTCGGAAGATCCCGTCGACGTGGTGGTGGACGGCGTCAACCGGCGGCTCGCCGCGGGCGAAACGGTCCGCCTGACGCCCGGCGAGTCCGTGTGCGTGACGCCGCTCACGTACCACCAGTTCTGGGCGGAGGAGGGCGCCGGCCTCACGCTCTCCGTCGAGGTATCGAGCGTGTGCGACGATCACCGGGACAACTTCTGGCTCGAATCGGGGGATCGGTTCCCGTCCATCGACGAAGACGAGCCCGCCCGCCACGTGCTCTGCGGCGAGTATCCCCCCGCCCCGAAGGGCTGAGCGCGCTTACGGCGTGCCGGGCGCGACGGCGCACGCGGGCGCGGGCCCGCTGAAGGTGTTGGCGTCCACCGGGACAGGCTCGACGCCCTGCCCGAGGTAAATGGCCGCCGTCTGGTGTTCGCTCGTGTAGAACACGTTTCCTTCGATGCGGATTTCGCGGGTGTGCGTCGCGTAGCCGTCCGTATCGTCGAGCCGGATTTCGCAGTCGCGCTCGCCATCATCCTTGCGGCCGTTCTCGCGGAAGATGTTCGAGGCGACGATGATGCCGGCCACGTCCGGCGCCCAGAGCCCCTCGCGTCCGCTCCCTTCCACGATGTTGTTGACGAGGGTGCAGCACCGGCTGTCCCGTTCGATGGTGACGCCGCGCGATCCGTTGCCGAGCACGAGGTTGCCGGACGCGATCACCTGGCGGCAGCCCTCGAGGAAATAGCCGCCCATCTGGCTGCGGGCCACCACACTGTTGGCGAACCGCCCGTTATGGGCGTGGAAGAAGTGGGTGCCGTCCGACTGAGACTTCTCGAACCGGCATCCATCCACGAGCCACCCGTCCACGAAGTAGAACGCCACGCCGCCCTGATCTTTCCGATCGCTGCCCGGCGCAGGGCCGACGTTGGGCTGGAGGTAGTCGCCGTAGAAGTTGCAGCAGTTGACGGCTTCGATCTGCGAGAGCGTGACGTTCCGGAAGGGGGCCTCATCGCTTTCGCCGAACACGCCTACGGCGTTGCTCGAGAGATCGGTGCACCGCAGGCCGCTGATCCTCAGGTTCTGCCCGCTGCCGTAGGCGCGTACACCGGCAATGTTGACGCCGGGATCCCACGCGTCGCGGCGTCCGCGAATCTCGCCGCCGCACAGGCTGACGTTCGACACGTTATCGAGGAGAAAGGCCTGCCCGTCGGCATCCATCGCCTCAGCGAACACAAAGGCTGCGCCGTCGAGGATCAGCGTGGCGCCGTCGGGCACGCGCACGCCCTGGGGATCGGACAACACGTACTCGCCCGGCGCGAACACGAACACGCGGGACGTGCCGGCGGCCTGATCGAGCTGCGTCTGAATCCAGCCCTGATGATGGGCCGCCTCGCGGGCGCTGAACGGCCCGATCTGGATGGCCGAAGTGGCCGGGACGCCCGCCCCGGCGTTCTCCCCGCCGGCCGTGGCACAACCCTCGGCGAGGCACAACAGCGCCGCAGCCATCAGTTCCTTGTGCATCGAAATCCCCCTGTTCGGCTGTGATTCGCCGGTGTCCGCTGCCTTCGGCAGGCGCCTCTACCTGCCCTGCACGATGGTATTCCCCGCGGCCCGCGAAATCCAACCGCCGAAGCCGCGGCGGCGCGCATGACGGTTCGCCTGAGTCATGACGAAGGCAAGACGTGGCCCGTCAAGAAGCTCATTCACCCCGGCCCGTCCTCATACTCATCGCTCGTGCGCCTGCCGGACGGCGACGTAGCCCTCGTGTTCGAGGGCGGCGAAGAACACCGCCGCGAGTGGATCCGGTTCGTGCGGTTCAGCCTGCCCTGGCTGACACAGGAAGCCTGAGAGAAGAACAGAGGGCGCGGAGCAGGATCGGCCTGCACCGCGCCCTCCGGAAGACAGTCGTCAACGCGAATGCGCCGCCCGCCGTGGCTACTTGATCGCCTCGAAGGCCTTCTTGGCCGCGTTGACGGCATCGGCGTTTTGCACTTTGGCGGCGAGAACCGCCTGCAGCGCGGCTTTGGCCGGTTGCTTCCCGGCGTCGTTCTTGGCGAGTTCCTGCGCGACCGCGACAATGGCCAGGGCCGTTTCATCGCGCACGGCGGGATCGCCGAGGAGCGGTTTCAGGGCGTCCAGCGACTGTGTCGTCGGCACCGTGCCCCACGCCGCGATAACGAGTTTCCGCTCATCGGGGCGGCGGGCCAGTTCCATGGCCTTCGCCAGCATCTGGATCTTCTTCTCCGCGTTCCCCTCTTGCCGCGCCAGCCGGACATAGCCGCGCAACCCGAGCACCTGCCGCTGGAGATCATCGCTCTGGGCGAGGGCGCTCAGGTGCGGGGCGGCATCGAGGGTGGGCCAGTTGGACACGATTCGGAGTGCTTCTTCGCTCACGCCCTTCTCGGGATCTTCGATGGCCGCAACCACGGCCTCGAGCCCCTTGGCGCCGCCGATCCGCGCCGCAGCGCCCAGCAGCACGAGCCGCACCTCGACGGCCCCGCCCTGCATGGCGCCGAGCACCGTCGGCAGCACCGCCTCGCCGGCGCGCGAACACACGGCGTTCAGGGCCTTCTCGGCTGCGGCCCGCTCGTCGGCGCCGGCCGCCCGGTTGAGCGCGGCGACCACGGCCCCGGCCTCGTCCTTGTTGCCCAACAGGGCGATCGCGTCGAATCCCCCGATCCGCACCGCCGCGTCGCCGTCGGCGACCGCCGCCACGGCCAACGGGATGGCCGAGTCGGCTCTGCGGACAGCCAGAAGCCCGAGGAGCTGCGCGTGCAGGGCGGGCGCGGCGTCCTGAATCGCGGCCGCCAGCGCCGTGTCGACGGCATCGCCTTGCATGGCCGCCAGACTGGCCTTTGCGGCCGCGGCGATATCCTCGTTCGCGGCGGTGAGCAGCCCGGTGAGCGCGTTCACGTCTTCGGCCGAATTGCCGAGGGCGCCCAAGGCCGCGACGGCCGCCCGCTTCACCTCGACGTCGCCGTTCTCGACGGCCGCCAGTACGGCGGGACGCGCCGCCGGATCGTCACGATCGGCAAGCCCACGCAACAACGCCGCCTGCCCGGCCGGCGGCAGCTTGTGCAGGGCGGCCGCGTATCGCTTCGTCGTCTTCGTGCCCGAGCCCTCAGCGACAATCTGCGCCGCCAAATCGCGGAACAGGGGATCGTCGCCCTCCAACGCGGCAATCAGGCGTGCGGGCGCGCGGCCGGGCCGGGCGTAGGCGAGGCCCTGAAACGCACCCATCTGCACTTGAATCGGCGCGGAAGCGTCGAGCAATCCGGCAAAGACTTTCGCCGCCGCCTTGCCCTTCCCGTCACGCGTAAGGGCCTGTCCGGCCGCGAGCAGGCCTTCCGTGACGGCGGGCTCGAGCGCATCGCCCGGTTCGCCGCGCGCGTCGAGAAGCGCGCCGATCGCATCGCGGCTGGCGATCCGGCCGAGGGCGCCCGCCGCCGCACGCGCCACGTCGACGTCGGAATCGCCCACCAACGGGCGCAGGAGGGGCACGGCCTGGACATCGCGCCGTGCGCCGAGCGAAGTGATGACGCCCACCTTCGGGCCGCCGGCAGTGGCGCCCAAGGCGTCGCGCAACGCCTGGCCCGCCTCAGGACAATCCATCGGCTCGAGGGCGAACCGCGCCAGGTGGGACATGGCTTCGTCGGGCAGCAGCGCGGCGAGGGCCGGCACGGATTCGGCCGTGCCGATCTGCCGGAGCGCCCGGCACGCGCTCTGCTTGGCTGTCCAGTCCGCATCGCCCGCGATCACCGCGATGAGCGACGCCTCATCCATCGGGGCCGCGGCTTCTTCGGCCGCACACGCCGGCCCGTTCCCCAGTGCAAGAAGTGCCGCGCAACACACCGCGGCCACGTAGATTCCAATCTTGTTGCTATGGTTCATGACGTATTGCCCTCTTTTTCGCACCGCGTCGAGACGTTTCGAACACCGTGTCCATGGGTTTTCGGCTATAGGTACCACGGCTCGCGGTACGCCCGCGAACGGAGCCGGTTCGCTTCTTCGTCGCCGATGAACTCCTCCTTGGCGGGATCCCATTGAACGGGCCGGCCCAGCCGCTTGCAGATGTTGGCCACGTGGCACGCCGAGATCGAGCGGTGGGCCACCTCGCCGTTGGACACGCACTGCTGCCGCGTCTTGACGCAGTCCAGGAAGGCGCGCACGTGGTTATCGGGCGGATAGCCGCCCTGGAACTTCCGTTCTTCGAGCAGCGAACTCGGATACACCTCCAACTGGCCCGAGTCGCCCGTCTCCACCCAGCCCTCGTCGCCCTCGAACCGAACCGGACACGAACCGAACCGGAGCCCGGTGCGGATCACGAGTTTCACGCCGTTCGCGTAACGCCCTACGTAGCGATCGCCCTCTTTGGCGAATTCGACGGGGCCCGTGTCGTCGGCGTCGTTGGCCCACTGGCACAAGTCGACGGTGTGGCTGCCCCATTCGGTGATCGAGCCGCCGCTGAAGTCGACGTGGGCGCTCCAGAAGCCGCGGGTGGGATACTTGCTGTTGTACGGACGCCACGGGGCGGGGCCCAGCCAGCGGTTCCAGTCGAACTCCTCGCGGG
>JAFGTL010000023.1 GCA_016934125.1 Candidatus Hydrogenedentota bacterium | reverse complement strand
TTCGGTGCCTCCAGCTTCCTCTTCCAGCCATGGATACGGTGCACGGCGACTTGACGATCCACGCGGCCATGGTGTTGCTCGCGCAAGACGGCTCGCAAGCGGCCCATGAGGCTCTGACGGAGTGCGCGCTGCTGCCTCTCCATGGCTCGAAGAGCGGTTTTCTGCGGGCCGGGGAAGGGGCCGAGTTGCCGCAGGGCTTCCACGAGCAGATGGCTCGAAAGGCGGCGGGGCATGTCGTGACGATCCTCCCCACGGATCGCGCCCCCGCCTACGCTGAGTACATCCTGGAGGAATACAAGTCTGCGGGGAAGTATGACGAGGATTCTGCCCACATACGTGAACTGGCGAAATCAGTGGAGCGCGAGCGCAGAATCGCCGCAGGAGACGCCAGCCCGGACTGCCTGCCGCCGCTCGAGCGATTGCCGGGCCCGGCGGATCAGCCGCCTCCTGGACACATATCCTGGCCCTATCCCCCTGGCCGGATTACGCTGAACTCGGTGTTGGCGCACCGGGACGTGCCGAACCTGACGGATCCCGAGGGCTACGCAGCACTCTACGATGGGGTGGCTGAGAATCCGTCACAGCCGCGGTCGTACGTCGCGATTCCCAAGGAGACTCTCGCCCTCTATCACCTGGTGCGGCTGGCTGAATCCCCGGAGGAACAAGCGCTGCAGGCCTGCGAGCGGCTGGCTCTGGATGATTCGCTTCCTGCGCCGGTGCAGCGCTGGGCTTATCTTACGCGTTTGCTCCTGCTGGACAGGCTTGGCAGGCACGACGAGCTCCTGCGATTGGGCGAGGCGTGGTTGGCGAGCAATCCGGATGACGAGATCGGCCTCGCCGTCCGGTGGCACCTGGCAAGGCGCTACGCCCACCGCTCCGTTGAGGAACTGGGGGTGCCCTGGGAGGATCGGCAGGCCATTGTCGATCGCCTCATCGCGCCCATCTTCCGTCAGCGGACTCCTTACGACAGCGGCACAATCGCGAGCTATTTCGACTACGCCGAGGTGACTGAACAGATTGGCGTGCGCGTTGCCGGGGAGCGCTCCCGATCCGCCCGGGCGATGGCCCAGGCGGAAGACTGGCCGGAGGACAGGCGGCGTGGAGAACGGAGAGAGATTCTTCAATACAAACTGGCGTGTTTCCAGAGAAGCCGCGGCCTCCTGCACGAGGCGGCCGGCGTACTCGAGCAGTATCTGGCCAACCCCAATCTGGCGGACAAGTGGCACCTTTGCGAGGATAAGGCGCAGAAGGCCTTGAGACTCGTGAGAAGGGAGATCGAGTCGCTCGACGGCGGCATCGCAGCCGGGCGTTCTGAGCTGGCCGAAGTCGACGGCGGAACCCCGGAGGAACAGGCCGAAGGGGCGGCCGAGTCCGCCTTTGACGAGATTCTGGACGAGTAGGATATCCGCGGCCGCTCGGGGGGTGCCGCCCGCGGATATCGACGCACCCTCACGTTCGGGACTTCATGCGAACGGCCCGCCTCAACCCGCCCGGTGGCGCCGCCAACACCTGGAAGCCCACGGAGTCCCCAGATCCTCGCGAGATCCTGGGTGATTCTCGTGATTCTGTGGTTGCGTGCGCATGGATTTCGGGGTATAGTGAGATTAGAAGATAGCCTCGCTGGTGGCGATGCGGCTCACGGGGAGCCGGCGGGATACATCGGAGAAGGCGGAAAGGAGGTGATCCATCGATGGGAAGTCCGGGTAAACCCGGCGCTAGTAGCTGCGCCTGCATGGCCGCGACTGGCAGCCAGAAGGTGGATCTGGCCGGTATGAACGAACTAGATCCAGGGAGTTGCCCGCGGTAGGCAGGCGACGACTACTAGCATAAGCTACCGGGGCGCCCGGCACGAATCGTGCCGGGCGCCCCGTCTGTTTTGGCGAGGTGGCGGGAGTTACTTGCAGAACCGGCGGCGAGTGGGCGAATATGGGGGCTCACAGGGCACAACGCGGAGGAGCTACAAATGGTGCTGTCTTTACCGTTCATCGTCGCCGTGGTTGCGGAGTCGGCGTGTGCCGCCGGGCCGGCCGCCGCGTGGGAGTTTGATTCTGCGGAGAGTGCTGGGGCGTGGGTGCCGAACAGCTTCATTGCGAACGTGACGTGTGAGGCCGGGGTGCTGCAGGCCGATGGGCAGGGGCGCGATCCCTTCTTCACCTGCACCGGCCTGTCCATTCCGGCGCGGCCGTGGCATTGTGTGGTGCTCCGGATGAAGGCGAGCGCGGATGGTGAGGGGCAGCTCTATTGGACGAGTCAGACGAGCGGAACGTACGGAGGGTTCAGCCCGCGGAAGGTCACCAACTTCAAGGTGGTTGGCGACGGCGCGTGGCACGAGATTCCGCTGCTGCCCTTCTGGCACGCGGAGGGCACGATCCGGCAACTCCGGCTCGACGTGTACGACGGGGCCCATTTCGAGATCGACTGGATCCGGATTCTCGAATGGGGCGACGGAGACACGCCGCAAACCGACACGTTCGCGTGGGATATCGGTGACGATCCGGCGGCGTGGCAGGTGCATCCGGGTGTCCCGGAGCGGTTCGCGCCCCCGCTGCGCCTGGACGTGTCCGAGCGGCCCTGGGTGACGGTGCGGCTCCAGTCCGACCGCGATGCAGTAGGCGCGGTGCGGTGGGCCGATCCCAAGAGTCACGGCGTGAAGGGCGCGCCGATCGCGATCAAGGCCGGGCCGGAGCCCCGCTTCTACAACATTCACCTGAAAGGCGCCCGGGGTTGGGGCGGAACCATCGTGGCGTTTGGACTCCGCCTCCCCTCGGCGGAAGACGCGAGCGTGCGGGTCGCGTCCGTGTCCATCGCCCAGAACCCCTCCGGCCCGCCCGACCTGCGGGTGACGCGGTTTGGGTTCCAGAACGCGCTGAACCGAATCGGCCGTGATTGCGAGGTGGCCGCCCGCGTCACCAATCTCGGCGGCATGAAGTCCTCGGGACTCCGCGCGGAACTGGCCCTCCCGGACGGCCTGGAACTCGCGGCCGGGCAGGCGGAACAGGCCGTGCACGATATCGAGTCGGGGGCCTCTCAAGAGCTGACCTGGACGGTGCGGGCCGCCGGCCCCGGCCCGCACGCGGCCGCGCTCCGGTTTGAGGGCGCCCATGCGCCGGCTGCGGCCGAAGCGCTGCTGAAATTCGCGCCCCGCCTGGACATTCAACCGGCCGGCTACGTGCCCGAGCCGCAGCCGGTCGCAACCGAATTGGACGTGCTCGCCTACTACTTCCCCGGGTGGGAGTCGGACACGAAGTGGGACTGCATCCGAACCGTCGCGCCGGAGCGCAAACCGCTCCTGGGATACTACGACGAGGCCAACCCGGAATGCGTGGACTGGCAGATCAAGTGGGCCGCAGAGAACGGCATCTCGTGCTTCCTCGTGGACTGGTATTGGTGTGCCGGCGTGCAGCGGTTGCGCCAGTGGTTCGAGGGGTACCGCAAGTCCCGCTATAGGAAGCACCTCGAGGTGGCGATCATGTGGGCCAACCACAACCCGCCCGGAACCCATTCCATCGAGGATTGGCGCAGCGTCACGCGGGAATGGATCGACCACTACTTCAATCTGGACACGTATTACACCATCGACGGCAAGCCGGCGGTGTTCCTGTGGGCCCCGTCCAACATCCGGCGGGACCTGGGCGGCACCGAGGCAGTGCGGGCCGCCTTTGACGAGTCCCGGGAGATGGCCCGGGCCGCAGGATACGACGGGATTACGTTCGTCGCCATGGGCGGCTTCTCCTCGGCCGACGCGGCGGAGACGCTCGCCCACGAGGGCTATGTGGGCGGCACGACGTACCACGAATGGGGCGACGCGCCCAAGCGCTCCCCGATCCCCCAACGCGCCCGATACAGCGACGTGGCCGAGACGGCCCGGCTCTCCTGGCAGCGCCAAGAGGACTGCGCCGGCGGTCTGATGTACTACCCCGTCGTGGACACGGGATGGGATTCGCGGCCGTGGCATGGCCAGCAGGCCTTCGTCATCGAGCACCGTACCGCAGATGATTTCGAGAGAATCCTCCGCGAGGCCAAGGCGTTCTGTGAGGCCAACGGGAAGCAGGCGCTCGTGCTGGGGCCGCTGAACGAATGGGGCGAAGGCAGCTACATCGAGCCCTGCGCCGAGTTCGGGTTCGACATGTACGAGCGGATCCGGGCCGTCCTCGCGGCCGGCGCGCCGTCAACGTGGCCCGTCAATGTGGCGCCGGAGGACGTCGGCCGCGGCCCGTACGACTTCCCCCCGGGGGAGACGCGGACGAAATGGTCGTTCCAGAACAGTCCCGGTGGCTGGGTGCCCATGATGGCCGTGCCCCAGCTCACGTGCGAGGGCGGCGCGCTCCATTTCACCACGAAGTCGGCCGATTCGGCGCTGCTGGTGAAGACGCCTGGATTGGTGGCGGAGGAGTTCGCGCGGCTGGTGGTGCGGATGCAGGTGAAGGGCGCGGTGCCGGAAGGCGATGCGGGCCAGTTGTTCTGGGAGCGGCCGGGCCGGCCGATGAGCGAAGAGGCCTCGGTGCGGTTTGCGCTCGTGACGGACGGCGAGGCACACGAGTACTCCGTCGAGCTCGCCGGGAACAAGGAGTGGCACGGGCCGATCAACACGCTGCGGTTCGATCCATGCAATGCGGCGGATGTCGAGGTCTTTGTGGACGAGATCCGGTTTGAGGAATGAGCGAGGCACGCCCAGCAGATCGCAGGCCAATCACCGAAGAAGGGGATGTTGAATGAGCAGGATGGCGATAGGCCGCCGGGTGTTTTTGGGAAGCGTGGGGCTGGGCGCGGCATCGATGGCGCTGGCCGGGTGCAGAACCGCCTCGGGCGGATCCGCCGGCGGACGTTCGCAGAAACCCAACATCGTGTTTCTCATGGCCGACGACATGGGATACGGCGATGTAGGGTGCTACGGCGCCACCAAGATCCCGACGCCCAACATGGACGCGCTCGCCGAACAGGGCGTGCGGTTCACCGATGCGCACGCGCCGTCCGCGGTGTGCACGCCGACGCGCTATGGCGTGCTCACGGGCCGGTATTGCTGGCGCAGCCGACTGAAACACGGTGTGCTGGACGGGTTCTCGCCGCCCCTCATCGAGCCCGAGCGCCTCACGGTTGCGTCGATGCTGCGCGCACAGGGCTACGCGACGGCGGGTGTCGGCAAGTGGCACCTGGGCCTGGGCTGGGCGCGGGAGGGCGACGAGGTCGACTATGCGCAGCCGATCGCGGGCGGCCCCGTGGAACTCGGGTTCGACTACTATTTCGGCATCTCGGCCTCGCTCGATTTCCCGCCGTACTGCTTCATTGAAAACGATCGCACCGTCGGGATCCCGAATGTCGAGAAGGATCCGTACAACCCGCAGCAGCGGAAGGGCCTCATGGTGCCGGGCTGGGAGGACGATCAGGTGGGGCCAACCGTGGCCGCGAAAGCGTGCGCGTTCATGGAGGGCCACGTCCGCGAAAACCCGGATCAGCCGTTCTTCCTCTATATGCCGACATCGGCGCCGCACCGGCCGTGTGTGCCGCCGGACTTCATCAAGGGCCGCAGCCAGGCCGGGCCGCGAGGCGATATGGTTGTCGAGGTGGACTGGGCCCTGGGCGAGGTGGTGAAGACGCTCGAGCGCTTGCAGGTGGCGGATAACACGCTCGTCATCGTAACGAGCGATAACGGCGCACGGCCGACATGCTTCAACGGCAAGGACTACGGCCACAAATCGTGCGGCGACTGGCGGGGATACAAGGCGGATATCTGGGACGGCGGCCACCGGGTGCCCTTCATCGCGCGGTGGCCGCAGCGGATCGCGCCGGGCACGACGAGCACCGAAACCATCTGCCTCACGGATCTCATGGCCACCTGCGCGGCCATCACGGGGACGAGCCTGCCCGACGACGCCGGCCCGGACAGCTACAACATCCTGCCCGCGTTGCTGGGCGAGGCGGGCGGCGAGCCGATCCGCGAGGCGGTCGTCCACCACTCATTCGATGGCATGTTCTCGATCCGGCAGGGCCGGTGGAAACTCGTGCAGGGGCGCGGCTCGGGCGGCTTCAGCAAACCGCGCCGCGTCGAGCCGAAGGCGGGCGAGGCGCTCGGGCAATTGTACGACATGGAGGCCGATCCGGCAGAGGCGAAGAACGTCTGGCTCGAGTATCCCGAAGTAGTGGAGCGGCTCACCGCGATTCTGGACAGATACATCGAAGACGGGCGCAGCCGGCCGCTTTGACGCACGGAGCCGGGGACGGCCTGTGGCGGCCACAGAGGAGGATGTGATGATCGTGAGGGTAGCGGCCTTGTGCGTGCTGGCGGCGTGCGTCTCGGTTGCGGGCGCGGGGCGATCGCGTGCCGAGTCGCCGGACATCGATGCGCTGATGGGGTTGCGGCCGCCGGGCACCGACGAGGCGGCATGGCGGGCGGCCCTCGAACTGGCCGGGGCGGTGCGCTCGTCGGAGGCGCCGCGGTTCGAGCCAACCACGGATCCGGGCGCGGCGTGGTATCCGAAGGCGGGGCTCGGGCTCTTCATGCACTGGGGCATCCACAGCGTCGCCGGCGTCCAGCCGTCGTGGGCGATGATCAAGGACTATCCGGCGGGCGGGGAGGCCGACATGCATCCGCCGGAGCGATACTACGCGCTCGCGAACGAGTTCGATCCGCAGGCGTACGATCCCGACAAGTGGATGGCGGCCGCGAAGGCGGCGGGCTTCACCTATGCGGTGCTGACGACTAAGCACCACGACGGATACGCGCTGTGGCCGACGGCGTACGGTGACATGAGCACGCGGCAGTATCTGGACGGCCGCGATCTCCTCGAGCCCTACGTGGCCGCATGCCGGAAACACGGCCTGAAGGTGGGCTTCTACTTCTCGCCGAGGGATTGGCATTACCCGCGCTATCCGCTCAGCGACGTGGACTTCGACTACAACAAGCGCGGGCAGCATCCGCCTATCGCGGACGCGGCGGCGAATCAGCGGCGATTCGACGCGTTCTACGCGTACACGGTGGGGCAACTCGAGGAGTTGCTGACGCGCTACGGGCCGATCGACGTGCTCTGGTTCGACGGCATGGGATGGCACGGCGTATCGGACATTCATACGGATCAGACGCTGGCGTGGATCCGCGGGTTGCAGCCGCACATCGTGATGAATAACCGGTGGGGGGGCAAGGGCGACTTCACGACGCCGGAATGGAACTTCCCGGAAGGGCGGCCCGTAGGCTGGTGGGAGAACTGCGTGGCGTGGAACGGCCACTGGGGCTACAACCCGGCGCGGCCGTTCCAAACGGCGGCGTGGGCACTCGATCGGCTCGTGCGCGCCCGGGCGTGGGGCGGGAACTTCCTGCTGAACGTGGGGCCGGCCCCGGACGGGACGATGCCGGCCGGGTTCTACGAACGGTGCGAGGAACTGGCCGCGTGGATGGCGCACAGCCGCGTATCGCTCATCGGCGCCGGGCCTGCCCCCGCAGACGACTGCGCCAACGTGCCCGTGACGACGGGCGACGCAATGTGGTATCTCCACGTGACGCCGGGCCATGAGGGGCCGATCACGTTCAAAGCCGATGCAGAGCCGGAACGTGTCGCGCTGCTGCGCACGGGGCAGGCGCTGCCGTACGAAGCGGCCGGCGGCACGCTGAGCGTGTCGCTGCCGGCCGGGGAACGGGACGCCCTCGACGAAGTCATCGCGGTGCAGTGGCCTGCCGGCCAGCGCTGAACGGCCGCAGCGCGCGGCCGGGGAGTACGAAATGAAAGACCGATTGAGCCGCAGGGACATGTTGAAGGGGTTGGGGCTGGCTGCGGCGTCGCTGGGGGTGCCGGCGTGCCGGACGGGGAGCGCGGCCCATGGGCGGCGCGCGCCGGGTGATCGGCCGAACGTGGTGATCGTCTATACGGACGATCAGGGGTATGGCGATGCGGGCTGCTATGATGCGCCGCTCCTCGAGACGCCGAACCTGGATCGCATGGC
>JAFGTL010000005.1 GCA_016934125.1 Candidatus Hydrogenedentota bacterium | reverse complement strand
TTCTTATAGGGAGGCTGAGCGTCCAAATAGGCCCGTATCCGCGGGTAGGCCGCGGCCCACCCCGGCAACGCCAGTTCGTCGTAAAGCCGCGCCAACTCCTCCATGGGCCGGTGCTCGAGATCCTCGAACCGCAGCTCCACGAGGTTTCCCTCTGGAATCAAGGCCTTATCCTCGAAAAACCGCGTCATCAGGGCGCGGTAGAAATCGAGCACGTTGCGTTCGATCTCGCCATCGGCGATGTCCTGCAATCCCACCATGTCGAATGTCGTGCGGTGCAGCCGCTGCGTCGACTTGAACACGCGGTAGGGGCTTCGGTAGATGTGAATGAACTTCGCGTCGGGAAATAGATCGAGGAGCGCGCGGATCCGGCCCGTGTTGACGGGGTTCTTCAGCACCAGGCGTTTCCCGCGCGCACGGAGCGTCGCCTTCTTCAGTACCCCGAGGTATACCTCCGCCCACTCTTCCCGGGCCTGCGACGAGGCCCCGTCGAACAACACGTAGTTGTGAAACAACTCCCGCATTTGCCTCGGGAAGTACCACCCCACATAGAATGAGTAGGGCGTGAGATTGCACAGGGCGAACTCCTCTTCCTGGGGGCTGTCCACGGATAGAGGCATGTTGTCCATGTGGCGCGTGTCCGGCACGTGGCGCGCGATGAGCGGGCGCAGCGTGGACAGGCCGGTGAGGAAAGACGCCGGGCTTAACGTCTGAAACGTGGATACGAACGCCAAGCCGGGATCCTGGGCGAGCAGGTTGTGCAGATGGGTGGTGCCGGTGCGCCAATGGCCGACAATGAACAGCGGGGGATGCGCGATATCGGTGGCTCGGACGCGCCTGCCGAACCACAGGCGCTCGACGGCGCGCAGCGGCGCCAGCAGCATGGGCAGCGCCAGCAGGCTGGCGGCATGGATCCGGTATCCCGGATCGATTCCTCCGCCCCGCCGGCACACGCGCAGACAATGGCGGAGCGAGTTGATGGCGAGCGGATGGATGATGGGCCTTCGACGCGCTTTTTGCATACTCTCACCCATCTGATAGACCCCGTCTACCGCCCCGCTGTTTCATCGCCGGCGCAGGCCCGGCGCTTCCTGAGCCGCGTCAGAAGTGATATTTCCACCCAACCACCAACGACGGGCCGGCGAAGTCGTAGGCCCGATCGACGAAGAAGTTGTATCCCACATTGGCCGAGAACACGCTCCGCTTGGACAGCGGCACGTCCACGCCTACGTTCGCGTTGAAACTCGGCAACAGCCACGCGTCGCTCAGCTCGTAGTTGATCAGATTCTGCACATCCCGCAGGCCCACCTGCACTTTCACGTCGTACGTCGCGTACGTCCAAGTCAGGCGCGTTCCCAACGTCGGCCGCGCGCCCCGAAGGCGATCGCGGATGCCTGAGTACTCGCGCAACTCCGGCATGCCCCACGGGAAGTAATCGAGGCCCAGGCCCGCATACAGCGCCCCGCGTTCGATCTCGAAATCCGTATGAATCGGAACCAGCAGAATGCTCCAGTCGTCGTCTTTCGTCCGCACCTTGCCCGAGGCGTATCCCGCCTGCACGAACACCGACCACCGTTCTGAGAGAATGTAACCCAGCCCGATATAGGGCGTCCACAGCATGCCGCGATCGCGCAGATCGCCCACCGTGCCGACGTCGTCGTATCCCGGCGCGAGGAAATGCATCGCCGGATTGAATGTCGCGTCGATCAGATCTTCGCTTTCGATGCGCGGATACGGATTCGCCGCGGCCACAAACAGAAACCACCGGAGCGGCCGCGCCCCATCCTCGGATTCCGGCGCGTCCAGCCGGATCGGGGCGGTCTTGCCGGCGCCCGCCGCATCGGCCACCTCCGCGCAATGCGCACCCGGCGCGCCCAGGGCGCCAGCCTCGGCAGGGGCTTCGGCAGGGGCTGCGCTCGCGCCCAGTATCAGCGCGGCAGCGGCCAATCCTGCAAGCGACGTGCGGACAAACAGAACCCACGGGGCGTCGGTGCGAGTCCGGTGCATGATTCTCCCTTGATGCAACACGCGGCGTCATCGACAAGCCGGCCACGGCTGGCGCCGTTCCGCGGGTGCCGCGGAAAGGCCGGATTATAGCAGGCCGCCTGCGCCAAGCAAAACCACGGCGCCCGGCGGGCTTGATCACTGTCGCGCGAGAGGAGAGAATGGGAGAACACCCGATGGGCACGGGACGAGGAGGAGCCATCATGCGAACCTGTACTCGGCGGAGGTTTCTCGGCAGCGCCATGGCCGGAGGGGCGGCGTGGTTGGCCGGGCGGGCGTTGGCGGCCGCGCCCGAGGCGGCGCCCGCCGCAGCCGGGCGGATGAACGTGCTTTTCATCGCGGTGGACGATCTGCGGCCGCAGCTCGGCTGTTACGGCGATCCGGTGGCGCAGTCCCCGCACCTGGATGAATTGGCCGCGCGCGGCGTGGTGTTTACGCGGGCCTATTGCCAGCAGGCCGTGTGCAGCCCCTCGCGCACCTCGCTCCTCACCGGGCGCCGGCCCGACACGACGCGCGTCTACGATCTCGACACCCATTTCCGTTCCACCATCCCGGGCGTCGTCACGCTCCCCGAGCACT
This sequence comes from Candidatus Hydrogenedentota bacterium, assembly GCA_016934125.1. Taxonomy (GTDB): domain Bacteria; phylum Hydrogenedentota; class Hydrogenedentia; order Hydrogenedentales; family SLHB01; genus JAFGTL01. The sequence continues at coordinate 13,079 of JAFGTL010000005.1, read as the reverse complement.
TCAAGAACCACGGATACCACACGGCCGGCTTCAGCAAGGTTTACCACGGCGGCCTGGATGACGCCCAGTCCTGGAGCGTGCCGTGGTGGAAGCCGACGTCTGGCACGTACCACACACCGGAGAACCAGGCCCTGATGCAGCGGCTCAACGAGGAGGCGCGCGCCGCAGGCCGGGATATCCGTGACTGGCGGCAACGGGCCCGGGGGGCCGCCTGGGAGGCGCCCGACGTGCCCGACAACGCCTTGGCCGACGGGCAGACGGCCGACCGCGCCATCGAGGCCCTCCGCGAGGCCAAGGACAAGCCCTTCTTCCTCGGCGTCGGGTTCCTCAAGCCCCATCTGCCCTTCGTCGCCCCGAAACGCTACTGGGATCTCTACCGCCGCGAGGAACTGTCCCTCGCTGACAACCCCTTTGCGCCGAAGAACGCGCCGCACTACGCCCTGAGCAACTGGGGCGAGCTTCGCCACTACTATGGCATGCCCAAGAAGGGCCCCGTCACCGACGAACAGGCCCGCGCGTTGATCCACGGCTACTACGCCTGCGCCAGCTACACGGACGCGCAGATTGGCCGCGTCATTGACGAGTTGGATCGCCTTGGCCTCCGGGACAACACGGTGATCGTCGTGTGGGGCGACCACGGGTGGCAACTGGGCGAGCACGGCATGTGGTGCAAGCACACCAACTTCGAGACCTCGGTGCACGCACCTCTCATCATGAGCGCCCCGAAGCGGCGCGCACCCGGCGCCACGAGTGACGCCCTCGTCGAGTTCGTCGACATCTACCCATCGCTGTGCGAGGTGTGCGGCCTGCCCTTGCCCGACGGGCTCGAAGGCGACAGTTTCGCCCCCTTGCTCGACGAGCCCGGCCGCCCATGGAAGGCCGCCGCGTTCAGCCAGTATCCCCGCGGCATCGAGGACGTGGGACGCATCATGGGCTACTCGATGCGAACCGATCGCTACCGCCTGACCGAGTGGCGCGGCATCAACAAGCCGTTCACCGAGTATGAGCTGTACGACCACGAGACGGATCCGGACGAAAACGAGAACATCGCCGGGTATCCCGAAAACGAGGCCCTCGTGAACCGGCTCACCGCGCAGCTTCGCGCCGGCTGGCAGGCAGCCCGGCCGCCCCGGTAGCCCGCCGCCCGAACGCGGCGGGCTCCGCGCTTACCGCGTCACGCCGTACCACAGCGTCTCGTACTCGGGCCCGATCGCCAGTTCGACGCCACCCGCTCGCGCGGCCAGCGGCACGCCCCCCTTTGGCGTCCCGGTGCCGTCCAGCGCGTTCGCCTCGGCCCCGGCCGGCAGCCGGATCGTCGCGGTGATGCCCTCCGCAACCGCTGGCGCCTGGCCCCACCGATTCAGAACCGACGTGCGCGCCTCGTTCCAGCCCATTCCGGTGTTCTCGACGCGGCCTGCAGCCACCACGAGGATCCGGCCCGATTCCGCGATGGGCTTGCCATCCAGCGCGCCCACCGCCACGGCCGCCCAACCGCCCTCCGTCCCCGTCACCTGGATGGTTACATCGCCGAGCCGGATCGCGCGGCCCCCGATGAAGCCGACTGCCGCGCGCACGGCCGGCGCGTTTACCGTGTACGCCGCTTGGGCCGGATCCGTCGAGTCCCACACGATTTCACCCGATTCCGACTTGCGCGCCCCGACGGGCGGCTCGACCGCCGGGATCTCGAGCGGGCCCGGGCCCTCTGTCAGCCGGATGCCCACAGGACGCACCAGCGCCACCGGCGCCAGCGCACTGAGATCCGACACGGCCTTCGGATGGGCTACGACTTCGTGGGCAATCCCGCCCGTGGGGATGGACGCGACGCATGGCGTGTCCCCGGCGCGCACCGCGCCCATCCGGAACATGAGCGCCGCGATTGGCAGGAAGACTTGCTTGCCGGGATGGCACCATAGTTCGAAGTATCCGGACAGCTTGTGGGGCTCATCGCCGATCAGGCAGGATCGATAGCAGAACTGGTAGATGCCATCCCAGTCCTGGAATGCGGCGAACGAGGCAAGCACGGGAAACAACTCGACGGCGTAGTCGCTCGGCGCGGGATGATCATACTCGCTGACGGTGTAGGGCTTGTGGACGTTGCGCGCCCAGGCGAGGCGCCCGAGCGTCCCCGTGCCTTCCTGCGCCACCATCGACGTGTTCCCGATGTGCCAATTGCCGCCGTCCCACGGCTTGCCCGGAAACTGCGGGTGTTGCCAATAGCTGTGCATGTCGGTGTAGTCGCTGTACGTCCCCTCGCGAACCGTGCCGAACAGCCCGCCGTAGCTCGCCTGCGTATCGCACACCGCGGCCTGTACGCCCAGCTCTTCCTTGACTACCTTCCGCATGCTGCGCACGTAGGCGCACTCCGTGTCATAGAGGAATTGCCAGAAATCCTCCTTCTGCGCGTCCCCGGCGTTCGATGGCGCGAGCGGGATGTTATTTGCTTCGAGCGACTGATCCAGCCCCAGGCCCACGAGGCCCCCCCGCCGGAGCGACACGTCGGCCAGCGCGAACTGGCCGATGCGGTTCCGGAAGTTGAATCCCACGCGGCAATGGTTGGGCTCGGGATCGACGCACTGGAACGTGTATGAGAATGTCTGCCATTCCTCCGAAATCGAGGCCCTTTCGCGCAGCCCGCACCCATGCCACGGCGCCCTGTCCAGCATGACGCTGAGGTCGATGTCGCAGGCTGCATCGGCCCGCGCCCGGAACGTGAACGTGTACGGTGCGCCGGCCTCGAGGTTCCGGCCGGTTTGATACACCTGGAGGCTCCACGACTCCCGCCCCGGCTTCAAGGTTGTCACGACGAGTGCGCGGCCGGACGCCGCCCCCGCATCCTCCGCCGTCTCCGCGGCCATCTGCGATCCGCCGCCCTGTTCGCGCACCCAGCCCTTCACGCCCTCCTGGAAGCCGCCGTTCGCGAGCAGTTCGTCCCCGAGCGGCTCGCTCGATGCATCCCAGCGCGCTCGGAGCGTCTCGGTGCTCCCATACCGCGCCTTCAACCACGCCCGCCATTGCCGAGTCAACTCGGAATGATACGGCTCGGGCATGGCGCGCAGATCATGCCAGCCGACGTTCGTCAGGGCGTTCTCGTTGTTCAGCTCGACTACGATGACCGCCGGTTCCTCGGCATACGTCGCGCCGGTATACGGATTGCGATGCCCCAGCAGGGCCCGTGCGTATTCCTGCTGCAACCGGATGAAGTCCGGGTAGAAATTGTCCAGGCCCTTGCCATACCGGAACGCGCGCGGCCCGTCCTTCGGCATTCCGGGATACGTCCTCGACACGTGCAGGTTGAGGTTGATGTATACCCCGTGCTCTTTGAGTTGGTGGATCAGCCAGTCCAGTCTGTCGAGTTGCTCCGGGTTGAAGCCCGTCTGCTCCGGCAGCCAGATCCCGCCCCGATCCGTCCGGCCGTCGATGTGGTGGAACCGGACGACGTTGATGCCCAGCTTCCGCAAATGGCCGGCAATGGCGGCGGCGTTCTCCTTCTCGGGGAAGGCCCCCAGGAAGCACAAGTTCGTGCCCAGCAAGCGGAGCCGGTTGCCGTGGCAGTCGCAGAAATGCCCGTCCGCCACCGTCACCCGGCCCGCCGCCCCTGCCGGTTCCGGACTCAGAAACGCCATGTCCGTAAACGACGCGCTTGTGTCCAAGGCCGGAATCCAGAACGGGAAATAGCCCGGCGTCTCGTCGGACACTTGCCCGGCCGCCGGCATTGCCGCCGCGCCGGCGATTGCCAGCGCAATAGACAGGCTGTATCGCATGTATCCCCCTTGTCTCCCGGCTGTCCACGGCCGAGGGCTTTCATCGTAGCGGCGGCGGCCCGCATCCGGCAAGGGTATCAGCCCGGAATGGAATGAACCGGCCACGGTTCCGCGCTGCCGTTCACGGGGCGGGTGAGGCATCTTCCCGCGAGTCCGCGAAGAGCGAGCGAATCCGCCGGGCCAGATCCGACAGTTGATAGGGTTTCTGGATGACGCCCTTCGCGCCCAGATCCAGCAGCTCCTGCATCCTGGCGGTCATGTCATGCCCGCTCGAGAAGAGCACCCGGGCCTCCGGATTCACCGCGAGGAGTCCATGAATGCACTCCTTTCCCCCCATGCGCGGCATGGCCAGATCGAGCAGCACGGCATCGATCTCATCCTTCAGATTTTCGTAGACGGACAAGGCTTCCGCGCCGTCCGGTGCGCTGTACACCTTGTATCCCAGGCGCTGGAGCATCCGCGTGGCGACGCTCCGCACCACCTGCTCGTCGTCCACGACAAGGATCGTCTCGCTCCCCGTCGGGATGCCATCCCCGCCGGCATTGTGCCGGGCCTCCGCTTGGCCGGCCACAAGCGGCAGGTACAGATGGAACACAGTGCCCTGCCCCACCTCGCTGTACACCGTCACGAAGCCGTGGTGTTCCTTGATATTCTGCCACACCACGGCCAAGCCCAGGCCCGTACCCTTCCGCGCATCGAGATCCTTTGTCGTGAACAACGGCTCGAAGATACGCTTCAGATTGGCCTCCTCGATGCCTCGTCCCGTGTCCTCCACCTCCAGGTACGCGTATTCCCCTTCTTTGGCCGAGGGGTGGGCGAATCGGAAGTCCGCATCGGCAACGACTCGCCGCGTGCGGATGGTCAACGTCCCGCCCTTCGGCATGGCCTCGGACGCGTTGATCCCCAAATTGAGCAGCACCTGATGAAGCATCGTGCCGTTTCCGTTGACAATGAGGGGCGCGTCGATCGTCTTCACCTCGATCTGGACGTTCTTCGGAATCGTGTGTGACAGCACCATCTCCGCCTCACGGACGACTTGGCACAGATCCGTAGGGCCCAGATCCGACTTGCTGCGACGGCTGAAGCCCAGCAGCCGCTGAATCAGGTTCGCCATGTGCCGGCACGTCGTCTGAACCTGGAGCAGATCCGTTTCGATGTCGCAGCCGCGCGCTTCCATGAGCGCCAGATCGACGTGGCCGATGATGCCCGTCAACATGTTGTTGAAGTCGTGTGCGATACCCCCCGCCAACTGGCCGATCGTCTCGATCCGCTGCGTCTGGCGCAGTTCCTCTTCGAGGAGGGCCTTCTCCTTCCTCAGTTCATGCTGGACGATGGCCCCGTTGATCGCGCGCCGCAACAGATCCGAGCTCAGCTCGCCCTTGACGAGGTAGTCCGAGGCGCCCGCCCGCGTCACCTCCACCGCGATGTGTTCGTCGCCCCGGCCCGTCAGCACGATGATCGGCCGCGCGTCGCCCGCGGCCCGCACCTTCTTCACGAGATCGAGCCCGGTCTCCGAACCGAGGAAATAATCGAGCAGTACGACGTCGAACGCCCGCCGCGTGAGCTCGGCGCGCCCTTCCTGGGCCGACGCGAATGCGGAGAAGTCCACGTCCCAATCCGGAACCTCTTCGACAAGCCGCCGCAACAACTCGACATCGCCCGGATCGTCATCGATCATGATCATGCCGATCTTCCGCTTTACCGGCGGCTCGACGGATTCCGTCATGACTCACTCCTCGTTTGGCGGCAGAACGACAATCTGGAACCAGTATCGCTCCAGTTGCTGAACCACCCTGACGAACTGGTGGATGTCCAACGGCTTGGTGATATACGAGTTGCTGCCCAGTTCATAACTCTTGATGACGTCTTCTTCCTCGTGCGACGTGGTCAGCACAACCACCGGGATTCTGCGGAGGTACGGATCGTCACGCATGCGGCGCAACACCTCGCGGCCGTTCACGCGCGGCAGGTTCAGATCGAGAAGCACCAAGTCCGGCCGCGGCGCCGTCGTTGCATCCTCGTACCGCCCGGTGCGCAGCAAGTACTCGAGGGCCTCTTCTCCGTCCCGCACAATCCGCAGTTCATTGCGGAGCCGGCACGCCTCGATGGCGCGGCGTGTCAACTCCTGATCGCCCGGATCGTCTTCGACAAGGAGGATCACAGCCGGCAGTACGTGGCCCGCGGCAGGCATCATGGCTCTCCCTTCCCCGGCTCGTGCAGCGTGAACTTGAAATGCGATCCTACGCCCGGCTCCGACTCCACCCAAATGGCCCCGCCGTGCCGTTGCACGACCTTGCGGCAGATGGCCAGCCCAATCCCGGAGCCATCGTATTCGCTTCGTCCGTGAAGCCGCCGGAACGGCGCGAAGATCTGCTCGGTGTACTCCGGATTGATCCCAATCCCGTTGTCCCTCACCCCAAACACCGCCACCCCGTTGTGGTCCTCCACGGTGATCTGCACCCTGGGAGGCGCCCCCTGGACGAACTTGATCGCGTTCGAGATGAGGTTCTGATACAACTGCGTCAGCAACCGCGGATCGCCCTGCACGTCCGGCAGAACTCCCTGCTCGATCTGCGCCCCCGACTCCTCGATACGGGCCGCAAGCGCCACCAAGGCCCGCTCCACGCAGTCTCCCAACGGCACCCGTTCCGTCACAAAGGCCGTCCGCCCCGCCCGCGACAGGTTGAGCAAGTCCCGCACGAGGCTCTGCATGCGATCCGCCGCGTCCACGATGAACTCCAAGTCCTTGCGGGCCCGCTCCGGCAGTTCGCCCGGCAGGTCGTCCGGAAGCATCTTGCCGAAGGCGATCAGCTTGCGCAGCGGTTCCTGAAGATCGTGGCTCGCCACGTACGTGAATTCGTCGAGATCCTTGTTCTTTCGCACGAGTTCCTCGTTGGCCTGCTCCAATTCCTGTGTCCGCTGCGTCAGCGCGTCATCCGCGCGTCTGCGCAAGACCACCCGCCATACGCCCTCTATGAACAGCGCGAGCTGGCGCGCATCCGCGTCATCATAATCCTGCTGCTTGTCGGCCACACCCGCCACGACCACCAGCCGGCCCCGATCGACGACAGGCACCGTCAGGCTGCGAGCGACCCTCCTCCCGCACCAGGGGGACGGGCTTTCCCTGCTGGCCGGCTGATTCTCGACAACGCTCGTCCTCTCCCGCGCCGCCTTCCCCCAAGCCGAATCGCCGTCAAGCAACCCGGCCCGAAGGGGCTCGCGTTGCGCTTCCTTCGAGCGCCCGCAGTACACCGAGATCGCGGCCTGTTCCTCGTCCACAAGCCCCAGGTAAGCAGCCTCGCTGCCCGTGAGTTCGGCCGCCGCATTGGCTGCCAGCTCGATCAAGACATGGACGGGTGCATCGCCGGCCTCGTTCAAGCCCACCAGCGCCTCCAACCGTTGTTCGTCGCGAAGCAGCGTTTCCTCGGCGCGCTTGCGCTTCGTGATGTCGCGTGCGTACACCGCCACGCGCGTCACCTGGCCGCGCGACTCGGTGAGCGGAAACACGTGGAACATGAACACCCTGCCATCGAATCGGTGCTCAAACTGAACGGCGTTGCCCGAACGCATCACATCGGCCATCCGGGCCCGGCCCGCCTCGGCGAGTTCGGGCGGGAGGGCCGCGAACACGTTGGCCCCGAGCAGCCGGGCCCGGGGCCGCCTGAGTTGGGTGGCGCCCGTCTGGTTCAAGCCCAACACCGTGCCCCGCGGATCCAGGAGAAACGCGGCGTCCGGCGGCGCATTCAGCAGCGCGGTCGCCGTCTCTTCGCTCCGCGCAAGGGCCTGGGCCACACGCTCCCGTTCGCGATCAACCCGCAGGCCATGGTAGACGGTGTACAAGGAGAGCGCCGCAATCAGCACGAGCACCACCCCCGACGCGATGGCCAGTCTCCCCGTGATTGCGGCGATGTTCTCGTCCACGTGATCGACGTAGATCCCCGTTCCGATCACCCATCCCCACGGCTCGAACAGCTTCACGTAGGACAGCTTCGGCGCGAGTCTCGCCTCGTCCTCGTGGCGTTGCCACACGTACTCGATGAATCCTTCCCCGTGCGCGCGCGTCAGCCGCACGGCCTCGACAAAGAGATGCGTACCGTTCGGATCGGCGTAGTCCGAGAGATCCTCCCCCTCCATATCCGGGCGGTAGGGATGCATGATCATCGCCGGCCCTAAGTCGTTGATCCAGAAGTAATCCTTCAACTCCGGGCCGTAGCGGATCGAGCGCACACGCTCCATGGCCCGCGCCTGTGCATCTTCCCGCGTCAATTCCCCCGACTGCACCCGCGTTTCGTAGGACGCCAGCAGGGTGACCACGTTGCTCATGAGTTCTTGGAGCAGCCGGCGTTCGCCCGCCATCATGTAGGACTTGATCGAAGGGATGATGACGATGAACACCGCCAACGCGTACAACAGCAACGTCGACACAGCCGGCAGCACCACCTGCACAGAGCGTGTCGATAACGTCCGCTTCATTGCGTCCTCTGCGTCCCGTCGCAGGCCCGGCACCGGCACGTGCCGGCTGTCCAGGCACACCCTCTTTGCAACGCGATCGGAAATCGGCCGTCAGGCGCGCAACCCTCGCCTCCGGCCTGGATTCACTCACCGGCAACGTTCTCTTGGCTATTATACAGCAGTTTTTCCCGTTGGCGAGCCGGATCTTGCTTTTCGTGTTTTTCGCATTCCCCGGCGCTTCACTCCCACACACGCCGTGTGCTATCTTCATCAAGCCTAACGGGAACATGATACGTCTTGACTTTGGAGAACGACGATGACAAAGGATCCCGGCTCGGTGTGGCTTGTTCTGGAGGCCGTGTATGTCGGCGTGCTGCTCGCCCTATGTGCCCTCGTGCCGGCGCGTGTCGCCCGCGCCGCCGAAGCGGCCACGCCGGGCGCGGCCCCGCCTGCGTTCGAGGATGTCCACGCGGTGCCGTTGCCGATCCAGAACTACGGCTATCGCGGGATGCCGGGCGACCTCATCGAACTGAAGGACGGCCGCCTGTTGCTGGCCTACACGCGGATGGATCCGAGCGGCAACGCCGACGGCGCAATCGGGGCGCGGATCTCCGAGGACAAAGGGAAGTCCTGGGGCGACGAGTTCGTTCTCGTCGCCAAGCCCCTCGGCCGGGGCCGCTACTGCCACCCCAGCTTCCTGCGGCTGAGCGACGAACACCTTCTGCTGTCGTACATTTACAGCGCCAACACCAAGCCCCTGTTTGGCCACAACTACTACCGCCGCTCCTTGGATGACGGCGCCACCTGGGGCGATCAACTCATCGTCACGCCGCAACGCGGCTACAACATCATGCACAACGACAAGCTCGTGCGCCTGTCCAGCGGGCGGATCCTGGCCCCAGTCGAGTTCGAACACACCGACTCCGAGGACGATCACGCCGGCTACATCAGCTACGTCGCCTACTCCGACGACGATGGATACAGTTGGCATCGAAGCGTCAATGAAGTCAACCTGTTGCCTGTCGAGGCCCAAGAACCCCACCTCGTGGAACTGCGGGACGGGCGCGTGATGATGCTCATGCGCACCTACAGCCGGGCCATCGCCCGGGCCTATTCCGCCGATCAGGGCGCCTCGTGGTCGGAGGGAGAGTTGATCGAGCAGCTTACTCTTCCGCCGTACACGAGTTCCGCCATCAACGTTGCACGGATCCCCTCGACAGGCGATCTGCTCCTCCTCCGCTGCAGCGACGGCCCCAAGGAGCCGTTCCGGTGGCGCACGCCCTTTGTGTCCATCCTCTCGAAGGACGACGGCCAAACCTGGGAGAATGAACGCGTGATCCTGGGCGAGCCCGACAACGATTACGGCTACCCCAGCCTGACGTTCGTCGACGACTTGGCCCTCATCAGCTACCACCAGCGGGACGGGCTGCACGTCGCCCGCATCCCCATCGACTGGTTCTACGGCAACTGACGCGGCCCGCGGTGCCCCGGCCCTGCTACCGCGCCGCCCAGATCTCGACGTCCGCCAGGGCGAACTCGTCGGCGCCCGGCGCGAACCGCAGCCGCAGGTAGTCGCTCGGGCCCGTCACGCGTGCCTCCACCCGTTCCACGTCGGGCCCGGCGTCCGCGCCCGCCACGCGCACCGGCTCGGGCCCGTCCCCGGCGTCGATCACGAGATCCGGCATCGCACCCGAATACCAGAACCGGACGCGCGTCAGCGTGCGCGGCCCCGGCCATGAGAACTCGACGATCAGGCCGTCGCCCAATGCCGCCCCGCTCCATCGATCGGCCCAGTCCTCTTCCCGGTAGGGCTCCTTCGCCTCGCGCCGCCGCGGTTCGAAGGGGCCTTTGTCGGCCAATGCCCGATCCGTGAGATCGCCGGCGCCGAACGCGATCGGCCCCGTACCCCCGCTCTCCGGCGACAGATCCGGCGCGACGCTCAGCGTGTAGTGGCCATCGAGCGGATCATTCGCGCCCAGATACACACCGTTCTGAGCGCGAACGAAGCTGTTCCCCGTGATGCAGACATCCGCCGGGGCTTCCGCCCGGACCACGGCCTCGTCCGGCAGGCGCAAGTCCCAGATTGGGAGATCCAGCGCCACGTCGCGCGCCGCGAGCACCTGCCGCCACCAGGCCACCCACTCCCCGTCGTCCGAGTACGTGGACGCCGCGAAGGGGCTGAAGCCGAACACGAGCACCTCGCCCTTCCCGAACGGCCGGAGCGTCACGGCGGACTCCCCGTTGTCGTAGAGCCCCACGACGCGGGTGTCCTCGGCCGTGGCGCGCAGGGCGGCGCAGGCGTCCACATGAATGCGCAGGCGCGACGGCGCCGGCCAGCTGAAGGTTACGGCGCGCTGCGAGCCGCAGTCGGCCGGCTCGGCGCCCAGGAGGCGGCGCGCCGACAGCGCATCGCCCAGGACATCGTGCTGCAGCACGCCCGGCTCGCCGCACACCAACAGGCCGCCGCGTCCAACGAAGGCTTCGAGCTGCTCGGACACCGCACCCCGTTCATACGGCCCATACGGCAGCACCACGACCGACAACCCATCCAGATCGGCCCGGCCCGTCCCCAGTGCGAAGCTGTCGATCATGCGGGGCCATGCCCTGGCCTCTGGGCCGAGCAGTGCGTACGCCGTCAGCACCCATTCATCCGCGAGCGCCGGCCCGAGCGCCTGGGCCGAGGGACTCGAATACAGCACGCCCAGGCGGCTGTCTCGAGGGCGCTGCACTGCAGTGCCGGCCATGATCCGCAGGTAGTTCTTCACGCTCGCCCACCGGGCCGGCGCGCTGTATTGGTGATGGTTGAGTTCCCGATCGAACCACTCCACCGCGATCAGCATCTGGCCGTCCCCGCCGTTCCGCAGCACCTGCGAGTACAGTTCCTGCACGCGCTCCGGCGACGGCGATCCCCCGTAGGCCGGGATCTGCGTCGCGTTGTGCACCGCCTTGCCTGTGAAATCCACCGCACACTTCGTGATTGCCCCCGGCCGGTAATTGCTCGCGCCCAGCCGCGCCGCGAGCGCCTGTCCAGTGAACACGTCCACCGACTCGGCCAGATCGCACCAGCGTTCCGGGCAGACACGCCCGAACTCGTCGGGCCCCAGCAGCTTCGCGCCGCATCCCGCCGTGTCGATCACCTCCCGGAGTCTCGCGAAGAGATCCACGAGTTGGTCGGTGGCCCAGCCCAGGTAGGCGATCCACCGGCACGCATCCGTGTCGTCCGGGCCGTCGGGCAGGCCGAACCGCCCGCCCCCATACTGCTCGCGCACCTCCTGCTCGAGTTCCTGCCAGAATGGCGACATCCGCTCCGCTTTCGGGATGATGGCCCCGAGATAGAGCTTGTACGGCTCGTCGATGACGAAGAAATAGTCGATCCCGGGCGTGTCGCCATAGGCCGCGCACGCCTCGCGGCACGCCGCCACGTAGCCCTCGAGCGTCACCGGATCGATGAAGAACGGCAGATCCGCCGGGGGCTCGCCCCCGTACTGCGTGTCGCGGTACGCCTTGGCCCCGTGATAGAGGTAGATGCACGCCCGGATTCCCTTGTCCGCATACAGCCGATACACTTCGTCGCCCGCCCAGAATCCGATCGTGTGGGACTCCTTAAGCTGATCGAACTGCTCTTCGAACCGATACCGCCAGCCGTATTTCAGCCCCATCTGCCGGAAATGCTCGGCGCAGTGGTTGTATTGCCAGGAGGAGAACACCAGGGGCGTCTCCCGGGCCGTCGTGAGTTCATCCCACGTATTCGGGCCCGGGGCCGGCGGCGCGATTTCCTCGAGCACGATGTCATCCAGGCGGAAGTCGGAGGCCCCCGACGCGTTGAACTCGAGCGTCAACGTCGAAGTCGACAACGAGGTCTCCGCTGCCGCCTCCACGGTGATCCACTGGCCGAACGTGTCCAGCAGCGTCGCGCCGCCCGCGTAATCGATGAATTTCCCGTTCGGATCGGTGAGCACGATGCGCAGGTTGCCCAGCGCACCGCCGCCCTCGCCGTTCGGGCCCGCCCAGCACCGGAAGCTCGCGCGGTACCACTGCTGGGGCCGGACGGCAACCCGCTGCGTCACCTTCATGCGCGCCCCGGCCTCGCCCAGCACCTGCAGGCACGCACCGTGCTCCCCCGGGATCGTTGTCGCAGCCACGCGGCCGCGCATGACTTTCGTCGTCCAGCCGGCCACCCCTTCCTCGAATCCCGGATTCGTGAGCGGTTCCGCCTCGGCCGCGTGCAGCACCCCCGAACACAGGGCCGCCCACATTAGGAGCGACAGGCAGCATCGGACGCGGACGTCGATCATCGTGATTCCCCCTTCGCGGCCTCGAATGCCGATCGGTTCATTCGAGGGAGCCATCATACCACGGGGCCGGGCCGTCGGCTTCCCACTCGCCCGCTACGACATGCACCCCTGTAGCACGCGAAGCAAGTCGGCGATCCGGTAGGGCTTGTGGACGACGCCCGCCACGCCCTTGTCGGCGAACTGCGCGCCGACCTCCTGCTGGCTGTATCCGCTGCACATGATCACCCGAACATCCTCCCGGATCTCACGCAGCGCCCGGAGTGTCTCCTCGCCGCTCATCCGCGGCATCGTCACGTCCAGCAAGACGCAGCCGATCTCGTCCGCGTGTTCGCTCATCTGCTCCAGCGCTTCGGCGCCGCTGCTGGCCGTCAAGACCGTGAGGCCGGCCGCCTCGAGCATCTCCCGTCCGACGGCGCGCACCGAGGTCTCGTCGTCCACGAGCAACACCGTGCCCGACATCGAGGGCAGCGCGCCCTGCTCGGGCCCCCGGGCGGTGTCGGGCTCCTTGGACAGGGATCTTGCCGCCGGGAAGAACGCCGTGAAGGTGGTGCCCTTGCCGGGAGTGCTCCAC
>JAFGTL010000364.1 GCA_016934125.1 Candidatus Hydrogenedentota bacterium | reverse complement strand
GTGGTTCAAGCGCTGCGACGAAGAGGCCATCGATCAGGCCTCGGCCGCCTTCCGCAAGGTGGCCGAGAACGCGGATCAATTGCTGTAGCGGGCCGGATCACGCGGCTGTGCTTGGGATCGGGAGAAGGCCGGTTGTGTCTTGTCCAACCCTTACAGGGGTGGACTGTGTGTGATGCGGCCGGTTTCCCGGGGTGGCGGCGTGCCCTTCGGGCGCGTCGCTGACCCCGGGCTCGAAGCCTGTCATGCCCCTTCGGGGCATCGCCGGGCGCGTGCGATCCTCCCGCTCAAGCGTGTCGTCCGGATTCGTCACGCCTCTCCCGCGGCCTTCGGCGCATCGCCGGGCGCGTTTTCAACGGCCCCACAGTAACCAACGATCGGCATCACTCAGCCGCGCAATGAGGCCCGGGATTCCGGGTGACTCACGCCCGATAATTGGCTGCCATCCCCAATCACCCATTTGTCCCCCATTCATTAGTCGATGAAGCGGCCCTGTTCGTCGAGGGCGTAGATCCGCTTGTTCTTCCGCCAGGGGTTGTCGTAGTGGTTCTGGGGCGTCACTTCGAAATCGTCGGAATACGTGCCCGTGGCTTCGCAGACGATAAGGAACGGCCCGTGGCCCGGGTAATTCATCACGCGGTTCACGCCCTGGATGCCGTGGCCGAGTGTGCGGCGGTCGATGAGACGCCGGCCGTCATCCCACGTCCTGCCGCCGTCGGCGCTCGTCCACACGTAGAGATCTTTGCCCGAGAACGGCGTCGCGGGTTCGGTGTCGCGGGCGCCGTAGATGAAGAGGTGCGTGTTGTCGCGCGTCCAGATCGGCCCGCTCGTGAATCCGGCCATCTTCGAGCCGGGAATGTCGTAGCGGGCGAGGGTTTCGCCATCCCACACGGCGAAGGAATGAGCGTCGCCGCGTTGCAACAGGAAGAAGAGGGTCCCGTGGTTGACGAAGATCTCGCGTAGTGTGAGGCCGTCCACGCGGCCGTGCTCGACAAAGAGATCGTCGCCGGGCAACGCGCCGAGATCGGTCTTCCCATCCCAGGAATAGAGGCGCGATGCCGCCGGATCGAACTGACAGGCGTAGGACGCCCAACTTCCTTCGGGCATGAGGGCAAGGTTGAGGTGAATCCGGCCGGAAGCGGGATCGTACACGGCGTTCTCGCCGTTCAGCTTGCACGCTTGGCGAAAGGCGCCGAGTTTCTCGACCTCCGACCATGTGCGGCCGTCATCCATCGAGCGCAACACCCCGAGGAACGGATTCTTGTAGCCCCCTTGAGGCCCGTAGCGATGGAACATGAGCAGCTCGCCGGAGGGGAGTTCGGCCACGAAGGGATAGGTGGCGTAGTTGCTGAGCCGCGCGCCCAACTCCCACTCGTCGATGGATTCCGGGCGTACGCTCCGGGCGTACTTGAAGGGCGTGCCGTGGCTGCCGTAGATGAGGTGGATCGTGCCCGTGTGCGACACCCACAGGTTCGGCGCGTTATGCCCGTCCTTGAGATCTTTGCACCAGCCCACCTCGGCGATGCAGTTGTCGACGCGCACCGGCTCGGCCCATTGCCCGCTGTCGTGATCGTAGTACGTGACGCACGCCTCGAAATCATGCCTCAAGTAGGTGAGATACGTGCGGCGGTGCTGCCCCTCGTAGTACATGGCGCGCGACTGGTGATCGCGCGCGAGGGTCCCGCCCAACGCATCCGCCACGACGGGCGCCTGTCCGCCGGCGATGGACGCCAGGAACGCTGCGAACACCGCGCCACCGAGAATGCGCCGATATCCACGCCATCCCATGATCATCCACCCCCTCTTCATGACGACGGCGCGAACGCCATCCCCAATTACGTTGATGCCTTTTGCATACCACCGCATCCGTCTTCGTGCTACGATACGTGCCCGGCGTTGTCGAATCAAAAGAAAGCGGGTTGTCTGTCATGAAATCGATTCCCCTTGTGCTCACGTTTGCGGTGGCCGGCGGCCTGCCGGCCGTGGCGGCCACCCCTAGCCCTCAGGAGATACAAGACGCGATCCACTGGATCGATACCTACTTCGCAGAGACGCCTGCGGCGCCCGCGGCGTTCTCGTTCACCTGCGATGGCGCGCCAGCACAACTCGCGCAGAACTGGACGCGCACGTACACACAGGAATCCCTCGCGCCGGGCGTCGAGCGCCGCGTACTCGTGCTGAACGATGCCCGCACCGGGATCGAACTCACGTACACGGCCGTGTTCTATCGCGAGCATGCGGCCATCGAACTGTTGCTCGAACTCCGGAACACGGGCGCGGGCGACTCGCCCCTCCTCGAGCAGATCCGGGCACTGGACTGCGCCTTCGCCGTCGACGGGGCCCGATGCACCCTGCATCATGCGTTGGGCGAATCGAACTCCGCACGGAGTTTCATGCCCGTGGCCGATGCGCTCGACTTCGAGAAGAACACCTCGCTGGCGATTGCCCCGCGCGGCGGTCGCTCGTCGGACGAGCACATGCCCTTCTTCAACGTCCAGTGGCCGGGCGGCGGTGTCGTGGTTGCCATCGGCTGGGCGGGCCAATGGGAGGCCCGGTTCCAGTGTCAGCACGACAAGGGGTTACGCGTCGACTGCGGGATGCAGAAGACACGACTCCGGCTGGATCCCGGCGAGCGGATCCGCACGCCCCGCGTCCTGCTCCAGTTCTGGCGGGGCGATGACGATCTGCGGGCGAACAACCTGTTCCGGCAGTGGATGCTCGCACACAATCTGCCGCGGCGGAACGGCGAACTGGTGCTCGCGCCCATCTGCGGCTCGGTGACGGAGGTCGATCCGGATGGATCCTATGAAGGCCCCCACGTCCGGGCCATGAAACCCCTTGCCGAGCGCGGCGTTGAAGTGTTTTGGTCGGACATGGATCCGCAGCAATGGTATCCGGGCGGGTTTCCGCACGGCACGGGCACGTGGGAGCCGGATCTCGCGAAGTATCCCCACGGGCTACGGCCCATTGGCGAGGCGGCCCACGCGGCCGGCCTGAAATACCTGCTGTGGTTCGAACCCGAGCGCGTCGCCCCGGGCACACGGATCGAGGAACTCCATCCCGCGTGGATCGCCAAAGGCCAACCCTTCCACCTCTTCCGGCTCGATATAGCCGAGGCGCGTGAGTGGATCACGGATTACATCGACAAGCAGATCACGGAGGCGAACCTCAATTGGCTGCGATGGGACTTTAATATCGAGCCGCTTGGATATTGGCAACGAACCGACGAGCCTGAACGGGAAGGGATCACCGAGATCCGGCACGTCGAAGCCCTCTACGCCATGTGGGAAGACTTGATGCAGCGGCACCCGGGCCTCGTGATCGACATATGCGCCAGCGGCGGCCGCCGTATCGACTTCGAAACCCTCCGCTACGGCCTCCCACTGTGGCACAGCGACAGCCAGTGTTTCGGCGCAAACCCCGTCACCGATCAACTCCAGAATGGAGCCCTGTTCCGGTGGGTGCCGCTCCACGGATGCGGCAATTTCGCACTCGAACCGTCGTACTTGTTCCGCAGCGGTATGACCACAGGCAACATCCTGTGCACAAATCCGAGTTCACCCGATCCGCAAGTCGAGGCCGGGGTAAGACGCAGCGCCGCCCTATATCAAAAGGTGCGGCCGTTCATGCTGGGCGACTTCTATCCGCTTTTCGCACATGTAGCGCACGATGACGTATGGTATGGGTTTCAATTCCACCGGCCCGATGTCGACGCCGGATTCGCGGTAGTGTTCCGGCGTGCACAGGCCCCGTACGTCAGCGCGGAGTTGCGTCTACAGGCATTGAGCCCGGACACACAGTACACAGTGACGTTCGAGGACAGGACGGAATCCGCCGAAGCATCTGGATCCGAACTCGCAGGATACGTAGTTCGGATCTCAGAGGCACCGGGCAGTGCCATTCTCTATTACCATGCCAAGTAAGATCGCTACCGGCTAGATCCGGATCGGCATGATCACATTGACGTAGGTGTCGGCACCGCCTTCGGTATAGGGTTTGATGACGCCGGGGCTCGTCGGATCTTTGAGGACGAAACAGCACTTGTCCGATTCGATGTGGCGCAGGACGTCGAGAATGAAGTTCGGGTTGAAGGCAATCTCGATGCTTTCGCCTTCGTACTCGATGGGCATGTCTTCCTTGTACTCGCCGACCTCCGGGGTGACGACGCGAAGCACCATGTTCCCGCTCTCGAGCTGGAACCGCACCGAATTGAATTTCTCGTTCGTCATTGTGCGCGTACGGCGCACGGCCTCGACAAACGCCGGCGTATCGAGAACGGCTTCCTTGTCGTGTTTCTTCGGAACCACCATGTCGTAGTCGGGGAAGTTGCCCTCGATGAGGGCCGTAACAAGACGCATCGAGTCAAAGGCGAACCCGGCCTGGCTTTCGCTGATGAACACGTTTACCTCGCCTTCATCGGCGAGAAGACGCTCGAGTTCAACAATCATCTTGCCCGGAATAATCACCTTCATGTCGATGCCATCCGGGATTCCTTCCTCCTGAACGGCCAGCGTCATCCGGCGCCCATCGGTCGCCACCGTCGTTAACTTGCCACCGCCGATCTCACACAGAAGCCCGGTCAGGTTGTAGCGAGCCTGATCGGAACAGATCGCGAAACTCGTCTTCATGAACAGTTTTTTGAGAACGCTTTGCTCAAGCACCAGGGGTTCGACATTCTCGAAACTCCGCACCGGCGGGAACTCGTCAGGCGCCATGCTGAACAGCTTCGTCTCTGTGCGCCCCGATTCCAGTCCGATGACGTTGTTGTCACCCAGGGCCAACCGAATATCCCCGGGCGGAAGTTCGGACAGGATTGAAGAAAGCCGTTGAGACGACACTGTCAGGGATCCAGCTTCTTCCACGGAACAATCGACTGTACACTCGATACTCACTTTGAGGTCGGTTGCGGTGAGGCGCACTGCGCTCTCCTGCGTCTCCATGAGAATGTGGGAGAGGATGGGGAGCGCGGACTTCGCGGACACGACGCTTTTAACCTTGTTGACGGCGTCGAGGAGTTCTTCACGAGGAACGCTGATCTTCATGCTTGTGTCTCCAAATGTGTCAACGTGAGAAGAAGTTGGTTTCTCTTCTTACCAGGATTATATAGAAAACAAGTCGTCGTCATAGTAAGGGCTGTTGAAATCGGGATAAGTGCCATAGCTTGTTCAATCCCAATCGTTTAGGATGTTGAAAAGACTCGGGGAAAAGTGTACGCGTTGTCCACATGATTCACAATCCAGTCGTGGATTCTGTTCCTTGGTGCTGTTATCCGCGGTTTGTGTGGACAATAGGGCTTGTTTTCCCCCATATTCTCGTCTACTTATCCACATAGGCTGTTCCGTGATGTTCCACGGACTAGGGTTCTTTTCCACATGCGATTTTGCTTCGGTTTTCAGGACCTAAAGTGGTTCGAGGGATGCACAGTCAGGCGTCGTGGAACAATTGACGGTTCCGTCGGATACGGTTCCGTATCCTCAGTCGAGCCCATGTATAAGTAACTCATAAAAAACAACTTATGAATTCGATGTGGTTTGAGGTACTCTGTTGACATTGGGACGTAAGTGCATGTTTTTCAAACGCTTGACGACGGATTCCGTGACTTGTGGAGAGTGCCCCTATTCGGTCGGAACCACACGTTATCCACAACTTATTAACAACCTTCCGCCTGTCCATTATGCTAGCAGAGGGTGCCGACGAAAACAAGCCACTGAAAGGGCGTGTCGACGTGGCCGGCGCCCTACGTGCGAATAACGCGCAGGAATTCCTCGGGCGCAACGATGCCGGCCTTGACTTTGTCGCGGCAGCGGTCGGCCATGGTCTTGAGTTTGGCCGCTTTGGCGATCTTGTCGGTGGGTTCGTCGGCGGCGATCATTCTGCGGATTTCGGGCGAGATCTCGAGAACCTCGAAGATACCCGTACGTCCTTTGTTGCCGGTGTGGTAACAGGTTTCGCAGCCGGCGCCGCGGTAGAGTTTCTTCGTGCTTTCAGGCAGGCGCAAGGACTTGAGCAGGGCCTTGGTCGGCGTGAAGCCTTTCTTGCAGTCCGGGCAGATCTTGCGGACAAGGCGCTGGGCGAGCACGGTGGTCAGCGAGCTCGCGATGAGATAGGACGGGATCCCCATGTTGCGCAACGTGCTGATCGCTTCCGGCGCGTCGTTGGTGTGGAGCGTGCTGAACACGAGGTGGCCCGTCATCGAGGCGCGGATGGCGATCCGGGCCGTCTCGGCGTCGCGAATCTCGCCTACGAGGAGCACGTCGATATCCTGGCGCAGGGACGCGCGCAGGGTGTTGGCGAAGGTGAGGTCGATGTCGGTATCGATCTGCACCTGGTTGATGCCGGACATCTGGTATTCGACGGGATCTTCGAGGGTAACGATACTCTCGGTCATGACGTTCTTGTGGTTGAGGGACGCATAGAGCGTGGTGGTCTTTCCGCTGCCGGTAGGGCCTGTAACGAGAATCATGCCATAGGGTTGCTGCACGAGGCGCAGCAGCTTGTCTTCATCTTCTTTCTCCAGCCCGAGGTCTTTGATGCCCGAAAGCACGGAGGTCTGGTCGAGCAGACGGAGGACGACGCGTTCGCCGAGGAAGGTGGGCATCGTGGCCACACGGATGTCGAACTCGGTGTCGCCGATTTCCATGCTGATGTGCCCGTCCTGGGGATGGCGCGTCTCGGTGATGTCGAGGTCCGACATGATCTTGATACGGGACACCACGGCGTTCTCGATCTCGGGTGCGATACTCATGACGTCGTGGAGGATTCCGTCGATCCGGTATCGCACGCGCATCTCGGGATCCTGGGGATCGAGATGGATGTCGGTTGCCCCGGAGTTCGCCGCCCCCTCGATGATGGTAGACACGAGTTTGATGACAGGGAGGCCTGAGGCTTCCTTCGCGATATCGTGGAAGCGGTGGCGGTCCTTCTTTCTGTCGACGTTCTGTTCCGTAGCTTCTTGCGTAGTCACTTCTGTAGACCCCCTCTGTGTCTTGGCCTTGGAAGACGCCTTCGAGCTTTTGGTTGATTCTTCGGCGGCTTTCTTGGAAGCCGCGGCTTTCGGAGCGGGTTTGGCGGCGGGGGCCGCCTTTGCTGCGGCCTTCTGCTGGCCGCCCCGGGATGACGCAATGCTGCGGAGAGCCTTGTACCGCCGGGTGATCTCGTCCCGCATATCGGTTGCGCCGGTGAGGATCGGATGGATCCGTTTGCCGAGCATGACGGCGACGTGGTTGAGTCCGCCGACGGCCTGGGGACTGGTGATCAGTACCGTGAGCCGGTCGCCTTCCAGGGCGACGGGGATCATCTGATACTTCTTGGCCATACTTTCGGGGACGGCATCGAGGGCGCGGCGTTCGCTGGGCGTCTTGGCGAGTTCGGCGAACTCGCAGCCGTACTGCTTGCTGAGGGCCTGGCCGATGGTGGCGCCGGTGACCACGCCGCGATCCATGAGGATACTCCCGAGGAGGCGCCCGTTACGTTTCTGTTCTTCGAGGGCTTCCGCGAGTTGCTCCTCGGTGATGGCCTTCAGTTCGACGAGTTTCCGGCCGAGCGCCTGGTGTTCGGCGCGGTCGGACTGGCTGTGGAACTCGTAGCGCAGGATGTCCTCGAACACGCCGAAGTTGACGCGTTTCAGTTGGAGAAACTGGCGGTACCAGGGAATGCCGCTGGCCCGTTCCCGGCGCTGGGCCTCGCCGAGTTCTTCCCGCGTGATGATGTCGCGCTTGACGAGTTCGTCGCCGAGTTTGGCGGCTTGACGCTCTTCGGACATTGGTGCCTTCCTCCATGAACCCCGGAGCACATTCGGCATGCGTACAACGCAGACGCACCGACCACGTGCGTATGCTTCGTGCACCGCGAAGTGTGGGTGTCATTATAGGAATCCGGGCCGCCGCCGTAAAGAACTTTTCGGGAGGCCGGTGCATCATGCTCGTGGCGGACGGGCGCTGAGGTGAACAGGGCGCGGTCAGAGACCGCACCCGAACGGGCCGGCCGTTCACCCCAACCCGCAAATAGCGGGCACGGCGGAGGGATCAGTCGGACTCGGGCGCCTCGGCCGGATCCGCGGGCTCGGGCCTGAACAAGGGGAGGAACGAGAGGATCGGGGCGAGGACGACGGAGACATAGAGGCCGGCGTTGGCCGCGAAAAGGACGTAGGCGGCCATGGATCCGTTCTTGCGAATGGCGCGATCGATACTCGGGAAGGCGAGCAGGGAAGCGCACAGGATGGCCGCGGCGGCACCCGCGTAGAGGGCGGCCCAGAGGCGCCGGTGGGTGCGGAGCCGATCCATGATCCAGCCGGCGGCGGCCATGACGACCGCGCCGGCCAGGGTGATGGACAGGGGGAAGAGCGGGTTGTGGATGTCGCCGATGTGGACAAGGGGCACGATCCAGATTGCGGCAATGGATCCGATGGCATACAGCGCGTATTCGTCACCGGGGTAGTGGTAGTGGACATAGGAGCAGGTGGCCCAGAGGAGGGGGACGAGCCACACGAAGAACTTGTTCCTGGGTTTCACGTGTTTCTCCTACGGCGCAATTGGGCTGTGCGCCGCATCGAAGTGCGCCGCATCGAAGTGCGCCGCATCGAAGTGCGCCGCATCGAAGTGCGCCGCATCGAAGTGCGCCGCATC
>JAFGTL010000363.1 GCA_016934125.1 Candidatus Hydrogenedentota bacterium | reverse complement strand
CGGATGATGATGCACGTGTCCATGTCGCCGTTGAAGCTGATGTATCCGCAGCCGCCCGCATACGGCCCGCGCCGGACGGGCTCGAGCTCATCGATGATCTCCATGGCGCGGATCTTGGGCGCGCCGCTCACCGTGCCCATCGGGAAGGTGGCGCGCAACGCCGAGATGGCGTCCTCGCCTTCCTTGAGCGCCCCCTCGACCTCGGTGACGATGTGCATGACGTGGGAGTAGCGCTCGATGTACATGAACCGCGACGGGGCCGGCCGCACCGTGCCCGGCCGGCTGACGCGCCCGACATCGTTCCGGCCGAGGTCGACGAGCATGATGTGCTCGGCACGCTCCTTCTCGTCGGCGAGCAGTTCCTCCTCGAGGGCGGCATCCTGACGCTGATTCTGGCCGCGGGG
This sequence comes from Candidatus Hydrogenedentota bacterium, assembly GCA_016934125.1. Classification (GTDB taxonomy): domain Bacteria; phylum Hydrogenedentota; class Hydrogenedentia; order Hydrogenedentales; family SLHB01; genus JAFGTL01. The sequence continues at coordinate 10,828 of JAFGTL010000363.1, read as the reverse complement.
GCGCGTGCCCGCGATGGGCCGCACGAGGCACTTCGTCCCGTGCACCTGCGTCATCACCTCGGGGCTCGAACCCACCAGCGTCAGTTCCGGGAACTGCACCAGGGTCATGTAGGGCGAGGGATTGATGCAGCGCAGGGCGCGGTACAGGTTGATCGGACTCGTGTAGACCTCCCGCTCGAACCGCTGCGACAGCACCACCTGGAAGATGTCGCCCGCGGCGATGTACTCCTTGGCCTGCCGGACGGCCTCGCAGAAGTCGTCGCGGGAGAAGCTCGACTTGACCTCGTCGTCCACGTGGCCTGAGTGCACCCGCTCCGTCGACACCACCAGCGGCTTCTTCAGCGTCCGCTCGAGGTCGTCGATCTTGCGCACCGCCTCGTTGTAGGCCTTCTCATGTTCCCCTTGGACATGGGCGTTCGACACGATCTTGAGGCGGTTGTTCACGTGGTCAAAGATGAGGATCGTGTCGGTGATCATGAAGTAGAGGTCGGGCAGTTCGAGCGTGTCCGGGTTGTCGTCCGGAAGCCGCTCGAAGAACCGCACCTCGTCGTAGGAGATATAGCCCACCGCGCCGCCGTGGAACTCCGGAATGCCCTCGACGGGAACGGGCGCATACTGCTTCATGAACTCGCCGAGCTCGCCGAGGGGGTCGTCGGACTCGAACGAGGAGGTTCGCCCGTTCCGGCGGATGGTGACGGTGCGTCCCCTGGATTGGAACACCGTAGAGGGGTTGGCGCCGAGAAACGAATACCGCCCGATGGTGTCGGCCCGTTCCACCGTTTCGAGCAGGAAGGAGTACTTCTGATCCTTGGCGATCTTCATGTAAGCCGTCACCGGGGTCTCGAGATCGGCGAGGATCTCCCGATATACCGGCACAAGGGCTCCGGGCCGCGCAATGCGGCGGAACTCGTCCAGCGTCGGATGTATCATGACAGGTTCCTTACGTCATTGTGGTGCGACTCCGTCGCCGTCCAGCACGACCGTCCCGTCAGACTCCACCCGGCGGTAGAAACAACTCGTTTCATTGGTGTGACAAGTGGGCCCGGCCGGCCGGCATTTCAAGACGAGCGCGTCGGCGTCGCAATCGGTTCGTATTTCTTCTACATGCAACACGTTGCCCGACGTCTCACCTTTGAGCCACAACGTTTTGCGCGAGCGGCTCCAGAAGCACGCTTTCTTCTCGCGCAATGTCACCTCCAACGATTCGGGGTTCATGTACCCCACCATCAACACCTGGCCCGTGTCCACGTGCTGGATGACGGCCACGATGAGGCCCTTGTCATCGAGCTTGATGAAATCGGACAGGTTGCCGATGGATTTGCCGCTGTTGCTCGGATTCATGGATGCAGTTCCCTTGTGTGAAGGTTCCTCGAACGGATCGCTCGAAACAGAGAAGAGGGGGAAAAGAGAGGAACGCTACCGATGGGCACAGCGACGCCATCGGCGGACAGGCAGATAGCTGTTCGACGGCATCGCGTAATCTCCCATTGCGTAGCAATACGGCGCCGCGGCGCACCCGCGACATCCGTACTATTGCACACCTGCCCTACCGTTTGCAACCCCTTTCTTTTGGGCTGCGCCACCCCCGGCCCCTGGTCACGCTCTACTTCCGGCGGTCCGGCCGGCATGCCCGTCATTCATGTTTCGCCGCGAGCCGGGCCAGCCGGTTTTTCACAAGCTTCTTGACCAAGAGGTACATCAGGAAACCCGGCAGCCACCACAGAACAAAGCCGATAAACAACGCGAGGACGAACGCGAAAACATACCCCAGCGCGTTATTCCCTTCCGTGCTGAACAGCCGGTCGGGCGTGGGCAGATATCCAGACTCCAAGGCCATCCCCCAGACAGCGAGAACTGCAAACTGAAAAACGACGCCGGCGAAGAGGCCCAGCAACTTGCCCAAGCGTTCGGAGCGGTTATCGAGGGCCTTGTAGAAAGTGCCCTGCCGTGTCCTGCCGGTGTCGGCTTTCATCTCGGCGGCCATGTCGGCGAACGAACCCACGATCTTCGCGACGAGGGCACCGCCCAGCACCACAACCATCGGGGCCGCGATGTACTTGCCCCACGAGGAGGCCAACAGACAGGACGCGCCGGCAGTCAACCCGACGACTGCACCGACATAACCCGAGCGCTTCTCAAGTCCCCGGTAGAATCGACGGCTACGCTCCCGTTTGCGTCCGACTTCCCCCTTGGCCGCGGCGAGGTTCTCCGCTGAACGGGGATCCAGCGTAGCGATATCCCGCGCTTGTTCGTAGAACTGGATTGCTTTCTCGTAGCGCCGCCTGGTGAAGGACTCCTGCGCGAGGGCTACAAGCCGTTCGTGTTCGGCCAGTGCGGTCTCGGCCCGTTGCTTCAACCCGATGACTCCCGGGTTGCCCGGCTCCAATTCCAGATACACGTCGCACGCGGCAAGGGCTTGGCGCATGTCTTTGTCGATGTTGCCTCTGGCCGAGTCGAGGGCCTCGGCAAGCTTGCGACGCCGCTCGGCCTCGCGTTTCATGAGGTCGCGGGCCTGCGCGATGCGCCGTTCGAGTTCGGGGTTCTGGGGGCTCGACTCCAGCGCTTCCTGCCAGTTTCGGACTGCCCCGCTGTAGTCTTTCCGCGCGAACGCCTCCGCACCCGCCTTGCCGAGCCGTTCCGCTTGCCGCGCTGCCGCCTCCTGCGCGGCCTGCAATGCCCGCCGGTGATCCGGCTTGAGCTTCAGGACTTCCTGCCACAGACTGCGTGCATCCTCGAACCGTTCTTCGCCAAACGCCTGTTCCGCTTCGGCACACAGGGCCGTCACCTTGCGATCCAGTTCGAGACGCGCCCGCGCGGCCTCTGCTTCGCGCCGGCGTCTGTCCGCTTCCTCGGCACGCCGCGCCTGCTCTTCGCGCTGCCGGGCATCTCGTTCGAGCCAGAGCGAGCGTTCCTGGGACGCGAGGTTCTCGACCGCGTCCGGCTCGATGGGATCGTGGCCCGGGTGCCGGTAGAACTGGATCATGAAAGCGTGCCAGTCTTCGCGGCTCCATTCGGCCCCGCGTTGCCGGACGAACTCCTTCACCATACGCGCCGCACTCGCAGGAAGCTCTCCCTGGGCCGCACCGCCGGTGCTGCCGCGGGCCACGCCCTGCTCCAATTGGGGATAGAGATAAAGCAGCTCGTCCCGCACCGACCCGAACCCCTCGAACCGATCCTCCGGGCCCGGCTGAAGCGCCCGCTCGATGAGGTCATCCCAGAGGGGGGAAATGCGGTCGTCGAGCGCGTGGGGGAGCCGGTACGCGCCGACGGGAGGGCGGCCCGTGAGCAGCACGTAGGCCAGGACGCCAAAGGAGTAGATGTCGCCCTGCTTCGTCCAGGGTTCGCCCGCGTGGACTTCGGGCGGCATGAAATGGAACGTGCCGACGATGCCCTCCGAAGTGCTACGGGACGCCGAGGCAGCCGCGGGCGTATGGCCAGCCGTGGGGGCGTCGCCCGACGTCAGGTTCACCCGCTGCTCGTGGCCTTGCGGCCCCACCGTCGGGTTGTCGCCGGAACTCATGCCCACAACATCGGGCCCCCGGCCCCAGGGCGTAGCGGTCGGGTTATCGCCGTGCGACATCTGCGACATCATGCTGAGCTTCAGAAAGTCCTCTCCCACCATCTTGGCCAGGCCGAAGTCGGATACGTGCACGGTATCCTGGGCGTCCATCAAGAGGTTGGCGGGCTTGATATCGCGGTGTATCACGCCCAGTTCATGGGCGTATTCGATGGCGCCGCAGACTTGCACGAGAACGCGGGCGGCGTCTTCCGGCGGCAGCATCCCGCCGCGGGCGTGCAGCAATTCCGCTCCCGACAGGGAGGATTCGCCATCCGGAGACACGAAATCCATGGCGATGTAATACCTGCCGTCGATCTCGTCGGCATCGTGGATCTGAACGATGTTCGGGTGCCGCAGGGCGGCCAGAATCCGCGCTTCCGTGACAAACTGATGCTGGAACTCGCGCGTGCTGGCCACGGCCTCCGGCAGCACTTTCACCGCCCGCTTGACCTTGAGCAGCGTATGCTCGGCCAGGTAGACCTCGCCCATTCCGCCGCGGCCGAGCATCCGCAGGAAACGGTATTTCCCCAACGTTCTCATCATCGACCTCCATGCCGGTAGCGCGTTCGCCCGTCGGCTCGTCCGGTGTCTCGTGTCTCGAGGCACGGGCCGCAGGCGTTCCGATAGCGGCGAAACAGGGCTCGTACGTGACAGGAGTCCTCACGAGGCCCGGGAGCGCCCCGGGCCCATGGGAATGCTCGTTCACATCCACGTCCCCCACTTCCCCTTCGGCCACTGCTTGTGACAGTATGTCCGCAACCACGGGCTCGTTGCAAGAGCTTCGAGGGAGAAGGGAGCACCTTTCGTGCCAACGGCGCGGCCCTCTCGACACCCCCGCCAGGCCGCCGGCTCAACCACTGAGGGCGGGCCCGCCCCTCGGGAGATTGGCGTACGAGGCGGCAGTTTATGTATAATCAGTTCAAGAGGTTCCAAATCCACCGCGGGGAGTTCAGGCATGAAACGCGTGCTCAGCCTTGTCGTACTGGCGTTGATCGTCCTACCGGCCTGCAAGAAGGAGGAGGCGCCGCCACCGCCGCCCCCCCCGCCGCCCCCGGCCCCGCCCACCGCGGAGGAGCTATACCAGGGCGCCATCGGCACCATCGAGGCCACGCTCATCCCCGAGAACGCCGATAGCCCGGGCAAGGTTCGCGCGGCGCTGCAGGGCATCCAGGGGGAGTTGCGCGCCAAGCAGAATGGCGAGACGGCCCTGCTCAAAATCGCCAACGACTTGAAGGACCGCCAGAAACAGGCGTTCGCGAACGAGAAGTGGGACATGGTGATCGTCGTGTCCGAGGGCGTCGAGTTCTTCGAGCCGGGCAACGGACGCACGGCGCGCTACCTGGAGCGGGCGCTCGCCGAGAAGAATCGGCCGCGCGTGACGGTGAAGGGGTTCTACACCGATCAGGAGACCGGGGCGGTGATCGTGTTCATGGACTGCTACCTGCCCGAACAGAAGAAGACGGAGCAGGTGGAAGCGCGTGTAGGCGACGAGTTCTTCGACCTCAAACTCGAGCGCATCATCGGCAGGAATTCCGCGGTCGAGTTGACGTACCTCAGGACGGGCAACAAGTATCAGGTGAAGGGCCCCCGAACGGCGTCCTGACGCGGGTTGGGCAGAGGCCGCACGGGGCGGGACGCGCCGCCACGGGGCCGCGGCCGGCCCCCATCGTCCAAGTGTGATCCATGCGACGCACGGCAAACAAGCGCAAGTGGCTCGTTGTCCTTGTCACCGCCGGGGCGGTGTGTCTGGTGTCGTGCGAAGATGTCGGGCCGCTCCCCCCGCCGCCCGAGCCCCCGGAGTTGACGCCACGGGATCCGGAGGCCATCGCCGAAGAGATCCTCACGGGGCTGGCGCCGCTCAACGTGTACATCCGGGGCCTGCCGGCCGAGATTCCGATCAACGAACCCTTGCGCGGCCAGTTGATGGACCACGTGCGGCAGGCCAAGGCGCGGTGGGAGCAGTCGGAGAACGGGCGCTTGGCGTTGCGGACGGTGCGGCGGGATCTCGAGGATCGGCTGAAGCCGATGCAGGCCGAGGGCCGGGCCCACGCGGTGCTCATGCTCTGCGACCTCATCGAGATCCTCGATCCAGGGAACTCGCGGCCCGCCCGTTACCGAACCTGGGCCGAAACCCACAAGAACCGCCCGTTCGTGGTGATCCGCGGGTGGTACGAGCCCCTCGACGCGCCGTACGAAGTCATCTACGCGTTCTGCGAGGTTTACCTGCCGGAGACGGGCCAAGTCAAGAATGTCGCGGTTCGGCAGGGCGAGGAGTTCTTCGGCCTTATATTTCGCGAGATTCTCGGGGACAAATCCGGTATGCTTCTCGAATACGAAGCAACCGGCACGACGTTTGAGGTGTATGGCCCTTGAAAACCGAACTCACCGAATCCCAATTCCGCGCGATGGTGGTGGCCGTGGTGTGCCTGGGCGCGGTGCTCGCCTATTGGACGAGTTTCTCCGGCGAATTCGTCTGGGACGACTACTCGTCGGTTCTGCTGCACCAGCACGTCAAAGATCCCGGAAAGATCCTGCAGTTGTTCCAGGAAGATCTCCACGCGTTCGGGCGCGGGCAAGGGAACTTCTACCGGCCGCTGGTGGCGATCTCGTTCATGCTGGACTACCTCCTGTCGGGCAGTCAGGGCGCAGGATACGGCGGCGGCACGCCCGAGATCGGCACGCTTGTGTTTCACCTCACGAACACGGCCTGGCACATCGCGGCCGCGCTGTTGCTGTTCGCCCTGCTGACGCGGCTCGATGCCCCGCGCTTCGTGCGCGGCGCGGTGCCCCTCCTCTACGTCGTCCACCCGCTCCACACCGAGGCGATCACATACATCAGCGGCCGGGCCGATCCGATGTCGGCCGCGTTCATGTTCGCGGCCCTGTGGTTCGCCCTGCGTGAGGGCTCGGTGCCCAAGCGCGCCGCAGGCATCGTGCTCTCGGCGGCCTGCTTCGCGGCGGGCCTGCTCTGCAAGGAGTCCGCCTTCATCCTGCCCGCCCTGTTGCTCCTCTTCATCATCGTGGTGCCGAGCCGGGAGGGCGAGGAGCATGGCGCAGCCTACAAGCGGCCGCTCGTGTCGTTCGCGGTGGCGTGCGCGCTCCTGGCCGCCTACGGGGCGCTCCGCGCAACCGTGCTGAACTTCGGCTCCGACACGATGCCCCGCGACATCACGTTCCTGGGCCGGATGATCGAGGTGGGCCAGGCGTTCGCGGCCTACATCCGGCTCCTGTTCGTGCCCACGGGGCTCCACATGGAGCGCACCCTCGATTCGACCCCAGCCTGGACGGCCGCAGTGGGCGCCCTGCTTCTCGTGGGCTGCGTCGCCGTCGCGGTATGGGCGTTCTCCTCGGGCCGGCGGCGCATCGCCCTCGGCATGGGCTGGTTTCTCGTGTGCTGGTTCCCCGTCTCCGGCATCTTCCCGCTCAACGCGCCCATGGCCGAACACTGGATGTATGTGCCCATGGCGGGGTTTCTGTGGGCGTTGATGGAACTGGCCTACCTGGCCGTGTCGGCCTCGGTTGCGGCGCGCCGTGCGGCCGTTGCGGCCGCGTACGCCGTCGCGACGCTCTTCATCGCCATGACGATGGCGCGCAACTATGACTGGCACGACAACGAGTCGCTGTACCGCGCCACCCTTGAACGGAACCCCCGCTCGACACGGCTGCACTACAACCTCGCCGTGGTGTACGAGGATCTCATCGGCAACCTGCCGGGCGCGCGCCGCCATTACGAGCAGGTGCTCGAGTTGTATCAACAGCGGAAGGCGGAGGCGCCGGACGAAGCGGGCAAGACGGCCTTCTACCAGGATGAGCAGGAATCCCATCTGTCGCTGGGCCGGATCTACTTCAGCCAACAGAACTACGAACTGGCCGCGCTCCACTTCGGCACGCTTCTCCGGCTGCAAACGAACGACAGCAACCGCGAACTCCAGGGCGAGGCGGCCCTCGGACTGGGCCAATGCTACCTGGCCGTGGGCCAGGTGGCCCAGGCCCGCAAGACGTTTGACGGGGCCGCGAAGCTCATTCCCGGAATCGAGCCGACGATCGAGGCGCTGTTGCGCCAAGCCGGTGTGCCGGCCCGGTGACGGGGCCGGCGGCGGCTTGTCAGGTTGCGGGGCCCGGGCGAGGCAAGTACAATCCGAACCGGCCCGGATGCCCGGGCCGGCACATCTGCGTAGAACACCGAGCGACGAGGAGGCTGCGATGCTCAAGCAACGCCTGATTCACCCGGAGATCCTTGATTCGTTGGCCGCTGCGGGGCACGGCTCCAAGGTGCTCATCACGGACGCCAACTATCCGGCCAGCACCCGACTCGGCGAGAACGCCGACCTCGTGTATCTCAACCTGGCCCCGGGCATCCCAACCGTGACGCAGGTGCTTGAGGCCCTTCTCTCGGCGATTCCCGTCGAAGACGCGGCGGTCATGGAGCCGGACTCCGGGGAGGAGCCGGCGATCTTCGATGAATTCCGCAGCCTGATACCGGAACTGGAACTGACCAAGTTCTCCCGGTTCGAGTTCTACGAAGAGGCCAGCGGTCCGGACACCTGCCTCCAGATCGTGACCGCAGAGCAGCGGATCTACGCGAATCTCCTTCTAACGATAGGAGTTGTGTTCCCATAGCGGGCGGAGGTAGGAGCTTGCGGGAGGCCGTATAATTCACATTTTACGTAGTGATCCGTCAGCCGGTTCAACGGACTCGGCCCGTGACGCTGAACATAAATTCCGTCCGAGACTTGAGCCACGTCTGGCACGGCCGTTGGCGCGGTTTGCCCCGCGGGGGTTCTCTTGACAAGGATCATACCCCGTGCTAGAATGGGCTGCTGAGAGCGTGTCCCTTGATCTTTGTCTCTATGTTGCGTGGAGGTAAATTCCATGGCCGATGACAAGCCCCAGAACGGCGAAGGTACACCGGAAGAAGAATTGCCGGGCGGGTTCGGTGACTTCGCGTCCGACGATTCAGGAGGCTCAGACGCTGGGGGGGACGTCACCGACAGCGGGCTGGGCAACTTGCCGCCCCTGAGCGACTTCGAGTCTTCGGCCGCCGACGGGGGAGGCTTCGACAGCAGCCTGCCGCCCCTGGGCAGCATGGACTCAGACGGCGGGCTCGACTCGGACGGCCAATCGTCCGGCGCACTACCGCCCATCAGCGACATCCCTGTTGAGACGCCCATCCCGACAGGCGGCAACGTGAAGGCGGCGCCGCCGGGGTTCGAGGACACGCCCGCCTTCGACACGCCCGGATCGGATTCCGGCATCGACACGCCAAGCGACACGCCCGACACACCCGTCAGCGATGCATCGACGGCATTTCAGGATCTGGCGGCGGACAGCGATTTCACCCCCGAGACGCCCGAGGTGGCGCCCCCCGGCCCCGACTCCGACATGGAAACGCCCATGTTCGACAGCGCCTTTGGCGGCGACGACAGCGAACTCAGCGGCATGGCGGACACCTCGGCCCCGACGCAGGCCATGGAATCCCCCATGTTCGGCATGGACGCGCAGGCGCCGGCCGGCGCGCCGGGATTCGATGAGGACGCCTTCGAGGTCGGCGGCTTCGGAGGCGCAGACGAGGCCGACGACGACGGCACGCCCATGCCCGACTTCTCGGCGGATACCGGCGCCGCGATGGCAGCCGCGCCGGCCGAGATGGCGGTGCCGGACATCGGCGGGGGCCCTGTCCGCACAGGCGGAGAGAAGCCCAAAAGCAAGCTGGTGAGCATCCTGATCTCGGCGCTCGTGCTCATCGTCGGACTCGCAGTTGGCGTGTTCATCGGGCCGACGGTGGCGCACAAGTTCGCCGGGTTGCCGACGATGAATCCGTGGCCGGATGACTTGGCTGCCAAGGACAAAGTCATCGCGGATAAGCAGAAACTGATCGATGACATGACCGCGGCCCCGAAGGACGGCGGCGAGCAACTCACGCCGGAGCAGATCCAGGAGTTGATCGCGCAGAAGAAGCAGGTGGTTGAGGAACTCGATGGGCTGACGAAGAACAAAGAGGCCTTGACGGGCGAGGTGGCCAAGCTGAAGAAGGACTTGGAGCAGGTGCGGGCCGACCTCGAGGCGAAGACGGAGGAATACGTTCAGGCCAACGCCGACTTCGAAGACCTCCAGAACCAGACGGAGATCGTGCGGGCGCAACAGCAAGGACTTCTGGCCGAAGTGGATCGCCTGCAGGAAATGGTAGGCCTGCTCGAAGACGCCAATACGCGCCGTGCATTGAGCAAGCAGGCGCTGGAAAGCCACATCGACGAACTCGCCGTTCAGGTGCGCGAGGGCAACCCGCTCACGCCGGAGAAGTACGCGCGGGCGGATCGGGTGGCGGAGATCGAGGAACTCCGCTCGTTGGCGGATGAGTCGAAGTGGGTGTCGCCCGAGTTGATCGAGGCGTACACGGCGTTGTTCCTGAAGGAACTGAATATCGCGGCGACGCGCGAGTACTTCTACGCGAAAGTTCCCGTGATGGATCGGTTCGGCACGCGAAACATGGTGTGGGCCGAGTGTCTGATGAACGGGAACTGGAGCACGTACTACCGGAGCATCGACGGCGAGCACGTCGGCGTTTACCAGAACGTCGGCGGCGCAGAGCCGGCCCGGTACGACTTCGTAGAAGCGGACTTGTCGGAGAACGCGCGGAAGAGCATTGAGGAACAAATCGTGCTGGAGCGGCCGGAAGGGTGGGCCGAGCGCGTCGCTATCCTGACTCAACGCCAGCAAGCGCTCGAACACAAGTCCGATCTGCAGCGGACGATGGATTCCCTCTAGCCGCCAGCGACGAGCATAACCGGGGCCGCTTCCCACGACAGGGATGCGGCCCCGTTTCATTGTACGGCGGGCGTCAGGCGGGGCCGACGGCTCGCGCGATCAGCCGAAGGCACGCCGCGTAGTCGGGCCGATCCCCGGACATCGCCCGGCACAGGAATTCGATGTCTTCCTGGGAGAGGCGCTCGGCGCCGACGGCCTCCCGGTATCGTTCCTGCGCGCGAAACGCCCACAGGATCTCCGCGGCATACGGCGGTTTGCAGATCTCCTTGCGCGGCTTACCACGCTTGATCTGGCCCAGAGCCTTGTCGAGTCGCTGCGGCGCTCCTCCGGGCAGGCCATCATCGCCGGCGGCCATTTCGTGGGCGATGTTGCACACGGGCGCACTCGCCAGTCGCGGCAGGAGCCACCGTTCGAGTTCCTCCTCGAGGACGCCGGCCAGCAGGAATCCCTCGGGCGGGCCCTCTCCCCCACTCTTCAGAAGCCGGAGCACCTGTCGCGAGCGAT